>JBDLIW010000013.1:0-10070 GCA_039714695.1 Thermodesulfobacteriota bacterium
CCGTCCAGAACCCAGAGAACCGCGTTTGTTTTCTGGGCATTGATAAAGGCTTCCAGGCTCACTTCTCCGAAAAGGAAATAGCCGGAGAGCATGGTCGCGGCGACCAGGGCCACCGAAGAAACCACCACCCCGACAATGGCGTGTTTAGACGCACTAGCCCTTAGCAGACTGACATTTTTCGACAGGGATTCACTGGTCGGAGTCATTGGGAAATATCATTCTCCATGGGGATAGAGTTTCGCACAGTTATCAGTAATTGTTTTGAATATGTTACACCCTAACTGTCTTTGCTCTTAATTTCCACTAATTCCACCTGGCCCCAGGCCCCAAGCTCCTCACCAGCCACGATTACCACCCCGTTTAAGCCGGGTATTTTTGCAGCCAGCTCCAGGGCCGGGCCGATATCCCCGCTGTTACCGACCTCATTGCCCAGCCGGGTGGCGACAGCATCCGCCAAGGCGGTTGATTGTGAGATAACCGTCACGGAATCCGCCCTCCCCAAACTCAAAGAGTGCCCGACCGTCCCGGATGAAGTACAGATGCCGACCGGCATGGACCGGGCCGAAACCTTGACCCCAACCCTGTAGCTCAGGGACGATTCGCCGGCATAGATAGCGATGGTGCTATCGTTATCGCGCTTCATGAAGATATCCCCACCGTTTTCCACCACTACCTCCCCGCAATCGTCCCGGGCCAATAGCCCCCGGCCGACATATTCGGCTATCACCCCGGCCACGGCGGCCATCGGCCCCACTCCGGCATCCAGGCCTGCCTTAATCATTTCTCGGATCATCGGCGGGGCGGTCGGATCCTCGGCCAGCGGCGACAAGGCCTCAATAAAGGCCGGCAATCTGGCCAGATAGCTCTCCAGCTGATTGCGATACTGAATAGTAAGATGAGTGGCCGCTTCAGCAACATCGACCGGCGCCAATATGTGCAGATCGGTCTCTTTCACCTGCACCTGGGATGACAGCAAGCCTCGGGCATCAACAACTTCCCGATATTCCCGCTCGCAATAAGATTCCGGATGTTTTTTTCGTTTATCGATCATGTTTTGTGCAGTATTGTTCAAGAAATATTTCCACTAACATCACTATCCCCGATTAAAGGAAACTAGTCAGTAAAAATTGAAAACCAAACTGATTGTCTTTACCAGATACCCGCAAGCCGGCCGCACCAAGACCAGGCTTATCCCTGCCCTGGGCGCAGAAGGTGCAGCCGATCTCCAGCGACAGATGACGAAGCAGATTGTCAGGACAGCTCTCCTCCTTACAGAGGATGTTCCCCTGGAAATTGAAATCAATTTTGCCGGCGGATCCATTGGCGAGATGGAAAACTGGCTGGGCCAGGATTTGTGTTATCGTCCACAAGGAAGCGGCGATCTGGGGGAAAAAATGGACCGCGCTTTTTCGGAGTCCTTCCACGACGGCTACCATCAGGTTATTATTATTGGCGCTGACTGCCCGAATATTTCAGTCCCCATCCTCACAGAAGCTTTCAATAAACTGGCCGAGCAAGATCTGGTGCTGGGCCCGGCAACCGACGGGGGGTATTACCTGATCGGCCTTTCCGCCCTCTACCCCCGGCTTTTTACCAAGCTGCCGTGGGGCACCAGCAAGGTGCTACCGAAAACTCTGGCCATTGCGGAAAAATTAGCCCTGTCCTTATTTTTATTAGAGGAGTTAAGCGATGTCGACCGCCCGGAAGACCTCAAGTATTTCGGTGGTGATCCCCACCCTGAATGAGGAAAACAATCTACTGGCAACTCTCCAGCCGTTGATGGCAATTCCTGCTCTGGAGATAATCATCGTCGATGGTGGCAGCCGCGATAAGACCCTTGATATAGCGAAAAAATCGGGGGCCATAGTTGTCCACTCAAAGCCAGGACGAGCGGTCCAGCAAAACCTCGGAGCCGAGAAAGCCACCGGTGACATCCTGCTATTTCTCCATGCCGACACCCGGTTGCCTCCCGGCTTCGATCACATTATCCGTGAATGCCTGAATGATCCTGGCAAACCAATCGCCGGCGCCTTCAGCCTGTCGATTGATTTATCAGGACTGGGGATCAGATTTATTGAATGGATGGCTAGCCTTCGTTCCCGGTGGCTCCATTTACCCTACGGCGACCAGGCTCTATTCATGATGAAAGGGACATTCGAAGAGGCCGGCAAATTCCCGGAAATCGATCTTATGGAGGATTTTGCCCTGGCAGGCAAACTGAAGAAGAGCGGCCACATCAGGACCGTGCCCGAAAAAGTAATCACCGCAGGGAGACGCTGGCAGGAACTGGGAGTTTTGAAAACCACCCTGATTAACCAGGGGGTTATAATCGGTTATCTTCTCGGCCGGTCGCCAACATCCCTGGCCAGCTGGTACCGAAGATCATCCAGAGCCCGTTGATGTTCGGGACTTATCGTCCGCTGCCGGGGTTCTGGATAGCCCAACTCCTCCTCGAACACAGAGGAAATCGCCGGCTCTTTAGGCCTGAAGCCGGACCGCAGCTCAGGGTCGTTTATCATCGACATAACCATCTTGGACCCGTTGTTGAGGAACGGGTAGAAATAAGACTTGCTGAGAAAGGTGGCAGAGTTGGAGAGCAAACCAGCCAGCACCATAAAGACCAGGATAGTGATAAACATTCCTTTGCCCATCCCGAACAGACCACCCATAACCCGATCGAAACCGCCCAGCATTGAAACTTTCACAACTTTTTTCAGGCCCACTCCGGAGAAAACAACCCCCAGATAAACAACGGCAAAAAGGAGCATGTAGGTGAGCATAAAGGCAAGCTGCGGGGTGGAAATGAAATAGCCCATGAAGCCTGAATAGTAGCCATAAAAGCGGCCGGCGACCATGAAAGCCAGCACCAGGGCGGCAATAAAAGCGGCCTGTCTGATGAAACCGGTCCAGACTCCCCGGGCAGCAAGCAGGGAAATAATTAAAATTATTGCAGAATCAATTGAAGTCATCGCACTTTATTATTAAACTTTTTTAGACTAAACTCAAGCTTTTTAGACTGCAAATATTGCTTTTTTTATAATAATTATAGCTAGATAAAGACGACGGCTCCTTCATATGCCATTTATCGACAACTCTTCTTTGCCGGTTTCCATTTCTTTTATTGTGGAAAAACTCGGCCTGACCAGCCCCTTGCAGTTATCAGTTCTCCAGCTCGCTAACCTCGAACAACGCCTAGAATCCGGCGATCTTGAGCCGGGGGTTTTTCTTGATACGCCTGAGCAGGAACAGTACAATCGTTATCAATATAAAAAGCGAAAGCTGGAATGGCTGGGCGGCAGACTGGCCGCCAAAAAAGCCGCCCTTAAGATGGCCGGGGAAGAACCGTCATGGCAAGCCATGCTGGCATGGCCCGTAGCGGCAGATGAAAACGGCCGGCCTTTTTTCAGGTCGCAACAGAGCAGCTCGCTTCGCCTTTCCATATCACATAGCGGAGAACTGGCTGGCGCTCTGGTGGTTTCCGGCAAAGAATGCGGTCTGGATCTGCAAAAAATATCTTCTGCTACAGTAAGGGTTAAAGAAAAATTCTGTTCCCCAACCGAGAATGATATAATCAGCACTCTACAGTCGGAAGCAATGCCTGATAGTGGGCTGACCCTTCTCTGGTCTGCGAAAGAAGCCTTGCGGAAAGCCCGGGGCGGCAACCCTCTGACCGGGTTTCTGGAAATGGAGCTGGTGGAAGCAGTACCGACCTCAGAAGCAGCCTGGATTTTTACCATCAAGGCAAAAAACATCCTTTATCGGATAATTGTCTTTTTTTATAATGATTTCGCTTTCGCCATGACAACAACACCCTTAGACCAAGAGCGTAACTAATGGAAATAACTGAAATTCTCAGAAAGACTCCCCTTTTCGACGGCCTTACAGATCAGCAACTGGATGAGCTGACAATGATCATCACCGACCAGGATTTCAAAAAAGGAACGACGATCTTCGCCGAGGGCGACGAGGGCATCGGCTTTTACATTCTGGTCTCCGGTCAGATCAAAATTTATAAGCTGTCCATGGAAGGGAAGGAGCAGATTCTCCACATCTTCGGCCCCGGAGAACCGTTTGCGGAAGCCGCAGTATTCACCGGCCGCGCGTTTCCGGCCTATGCGGATACCATGCAGGACAGCCGGACTTTTTTTATTCCGCGCCAGGCCTTCGTGTCACTGATCAAGGAAAACCCGTCCCTGGCCATGAATATGCTCGGTGCCCTGTCGCTGCGCCTGAAAAAATTCGCCGGCATGATAGAGGCCCTCTCCCTGAAAGAAGTGCCGGGCCGATTGGCCTCGCATCTGCTTCTCCTGAGCGGCCAGCATGATGATGACGAATTCCCGCTGAACATCAGCAAGACCCAGCTCGCCAGCCTGCTGGGAACTATCCCCGAAACCCTGTCACGGATTTTTAAAAAGCTCAACAGCAATGGTTATATTGAATCAAAAGGCTCGCAGGTCAGAATTATTGATCGCGACGGACTGGAGGATCTGGCCTCCGGTGAGGAAAAATTATGAGGCGGGTAACTTATTGTTCACTCCTTTCTTCAATAATCTCCAGGCGCTCCTTCCGATACTCATCGTAACCGGGCATTTTATCGGGATCATCGGAATGCTGCTCCGCCTGATCCTGCATCCTGACCCCTTCATAGATACCTTCGTAAACCCGTTCCTTTGCGCAGCCCGCCATAGCTAACAGGACCAGAGCGCCTGCCAGCAAGAGTGTTATAAAAGTGTGGCCTTTTCCCATGATTAATTTACCAAGCTTATTTATTCAGTTTTTTGGACAGAAATACCCGCAGGGGGCACTGGCAGAGATGGCCATCGCCGAATGGCAGGGCGAATTGGCATTCCCCCCCGGATTCATCCAGGCACTCCAGATAGCTTTCCACCCCGAAATCCCTGGCCCGACAGAGTATCTCAAAGCCTGAATCCGCACATTTGAAAGCCTTCGGGCAAGACATCTTGCCGATAATCTCTTCGATCTTCTTCCGGTCATCATCTTTCAATATATATCCCCCCGCAACAGAACCTGTTCACCTTAACCCACCGCCTGAAAGTCATAATCAGTGTTCTAGATCAAACTCATATTCCAAACCAGACTTCTTAAAATGACTGAGGGCATTTTTCAGCCCCTGGAGGGTCTCTACCCTGAACCTGACCTCCCAGGCCGATTGCGGAGCGTTTCGCCGGGTCAGGCGAATGATCTCCGACATGACCATCTCTTCGGGGGCTACCCCCAGCATCATCAACAAGCGATTCCGGTTCGGCACCTGCAGGAAAAGCAGGCTCTGCAATTTTTCGACCCTGGTCTCTTTTAATTTCCAACGGAGTTCAACCACATCCTCACGCTGCACATTAAGCTTGGTCACCCGCTCACAACTCTTACTGTGGACGGATACTCCCCTTTCGCTGAGCAGCCCGATCAACCCCTTGTCAACCGGGGTCGGATGACAGCAACGGGAAAATTTGATGGCGGCAGGATCAAGGCTGTCCAGATAAATCCGATTAAGGGCGCCGGTGGGCGCCTGCAGAATTTCCCGATCCCTGTAAAGCTTCTCCCGGATCACCTGCACCGCCTCTTTCAGGGCCAGCCGCCCTTCTCCGAGGTGCAGAAAGAACTCTTCGCTGTCGCTGGCCCGGCACACCCCATGGACAAATTCCATCTCTTCCCTGTCAAGGAGTTCTACCGGAATCCCGTACCTTTTCATCTCCTGTTCGATTATCGATCTGCCAATTTCCCGGGCCAGATTCTGACGTCTGCTCCTGAACATCTTGCTCAGTTCGGACCGGGCGCGCGGAGTCTGGCATAAGGCCTGGATTTCCAGGTCAAAAACAATCGGCTCATCGCGGGTGATGATTGTCACCCGATCACCATCCCGGAGTCTTTTGTCGATCGTCATTTTCCGGCTGCCGACCATCGCATAGGCACAACGCCGGCCGACTTCGGTATGGACTTTAAAGGCAAAGTCGAGAACATTGCTTTTAACGGGCAGACACACCTCATCCCCCTTGGGGGTATAGGCATAAATTTCCTTCTTACTGCTGGTCGCGATCATCTCGCGATATGAAAGCCCGTCGTCGGTAGCCAGAATATCGAAAAACTCTTTTAGCCCCTTGGCAAAGGCACTGGGGAGACGCCCTTTTGCCGACCACTCTTTCAGGATTCCCGACCGACCTCCTCGGATCATCTCTGCGGTGCGGATCTTGAAAAGATACTTCTCGCCGCGAATATTCGCTCGGGCATGAATACACTGGTAGCCGGTCGGTTTGGGATTGGCAATGAAGTCCCGAATGGTGCGGGGGATCGGCGCATAGTTCTGGTTGGCCACCCCCAAGACCCGATAGCAGGACTGGATATCTTCAGCCGTGAAAAGAATCTCCATCGGGGTTTCTATCTCTTTTCGGAGCTGCCTGCTTCCCTGGTCATAGTAAGACCACAACCCTTTGACCCTGAGGTCTATCTGGGTTGTCAGCCAGTATTTTTCGAGTTCCTCTTTGAGGTGTTTAATGATCTGGCGGGCCTCTTCGCTTTTCTGCAGATGACGCAGCCGGTTCTCCAGCTTATGGGCCTGCCGGGGAAACTTGTAGCGCAAAGCCAGGTCATAAAGTTCCCGTTTCAAGCTATAGAGCCCGAGGAGGCCGGCCATCGGCGCGTAAATATCAAGGGTTTCGTCGGCAATTTTCTGCTGTTTATGCTTGGGCATCGCGGAGAGGGTGCGCAGATTATGAAGACGGTCGGCCAGCTTGATCAGCATGACTTCAATCCTGGAGGCCGCGCCGGAGAAGATCTTGCGGTGGACCTGCTTGAGAAAGACCTGGCGGTCCCCATCGAAATCATCAATCTTGGTGACCCCGTCGACAATGGCTTCGACCTCCCGGCCAAACATCTCCCCTATCGTTTCAAGGGTTACCTCGTCGACATCCTCTACGGTGTCATGCAGAACCGAGGCGGCCAGGGTGACCGGGTCTTTTACCCTTAATTCCTCGACCAGAATGCGGCTCACTTCACAGGGATGGCTGACATAGGCCTCCCCGGACTTGCGCCGCTGGTCCTGGTGGGCATCTACCGCGAAAGAGAAGGCCTCCCAGAACAGACGGGCGTCACCATGCTGACCGTCCAGGGTTTTCTCCATCTGCTCACAGTAAGCGGCTATGTCAAACTCGGCTTTAGCCAATTAATCCGTCCACGACTTGTAAATAATTACACTGGTTCATGAAAAAAAGGGCATAACTATTGAAAATAAAATTTATTATTACATTTTAGGCAAAAAGTGGCATCATTATTTGAAAATCGTCCCGTTTTTGTAAGCTTTGGCTAGCCACGCCCCGCAGATCTAAATTATTGCAAAGCCACAATTGAACGACGACAATAATGCAGATTTAATAAATGCTAAAGGATATCTAAATTCATGGCCAGAAAGGTCCATTCAAGAAAAGGTAGTGCCGGCCGTCGCCGCCGGAAAGGCAAAGATTATACTCCCAAAAAAGGGGCGCGCTTTAATGCTGGTTCCGCAAGGGGAAGAAGCAAAGATTACGAACTGATTCGCCTTGAGGATAAAATCGTCGGTTTCATTTACGCAACTGGCGGTCAGGCCAGCCGCAAAGAGATCGCCACGGGACTTGACCTCCCCTCCCGGGGCAAGAGGAAGGAACTTGAACACACCCTGCAGGCCCTCTGTCTGGGCAAAACCCTGTCTTGCAAGGGTGACACCTTCCGCAATCATAACGTTAAAAACCTGGTGGAAGCGACCATCAGTTCCCATCCCCGGGGGTTTGCCTTTGCCAGGCCGATAACGGAAAAGAAAGATACCCGGGAAAACGACATCTTCATCCCGCCCGGACAGACCTCTACCGCCAACCACGGTGATCGGGCTCTGATCCGCTTGACCAAAGCCCGGCGAGACAAGCAGGAAGGGCGGGTTGTCATGGTCCTGCAACGGGCCACCACCAGGATTGTCGGCACCTACCAGGAAAACGGCCTGGTCATCCCCGAAGATGACCGGTTTACCTACCACGTCCGGATTGATCCAACCCAAAATGGCGGGGCCAAAGCCGGAGAGGTTGTGGTTGCCGAAGTTTTCGATTTTTCCAGTGGCCCCCAGCGCCCGACCGGCAAAATTATCAAGGTCATCGGCAGGAGCGATGACCCGTCGGTCCAGGCCGACATCGTTATCTATCTGCACGAACTGCCCTTTGAATTCACCCCGGAAACCCTTGCCCAGGTCAAACAGCTGGATAGTGCGATAAAACCGGGGGAAGGACGGGCCGACCTGCGCGAAATCCCCCATGTCACCATCGACGGGGAAACCGCCAAGGATTTCGATGATGCGGTTGCCATTGAGAAAAACGGCGACCTATACCGGCTCTACGTCTCGATTGCCGATGTCAGCCATTATGTCACCCCGGGCTCCCCTCTTGATGGAGATGCCTACCAGCGGGGGACCAGCGTATATTTCCCAGGCCGAGTGGTACCGATGCTCCCGGAACGGCTGTCTAACGATCTTTGCAGCCTGGTCCCGGATAAGAATCGCTTTGCCTTTTCCGCCATTCTTGATTTCGACAAACAGGGCAAATTGCAGAGTAAACAGTTCACTAAATCGATCATCCGCAGCCATCAGCGTTTCACCTATACGACTGTCTTCGACATCCTTTCCTCACCCGCCGAAGCGAAGATCCGGCAGTCGTATAAACCCTTCTGTCAACCCCTGGAAATGATGGCCGAACTTGCCGCCATATTGGGCGCCCGTCGGATGAAACGGGGCAGCATCGGTTTTGAAATACCCGAGCCGGAGATTCATCTTGATCCCGATGGCCGGATTGACCATATCACCCGCTCCAGCCGCAACCAGGCCCATAAACTGATTGAAGAGTTCATGCTCGCCGCCAATGAAGCCGTGGCCGCAGCCTTCACCGAAAGTGAACAGGCCCGCCGCTTCAATTTCCTGTACCGCATCCATGAACAACCAGATCCACTGAAGGTTGAAGAGTTCACCGAGTTCGCCAAGAACATGGGACTGCCCCTTGCCAAGGAGTCAAGCCAGCCCCGCTGGTTCGCCAAGATCATCGAGGCGGTCAAGGGTTCGCCCAAGGAATACATCATCAGCAACCTGCTGCTGCGGACCATGAAACAGGCCCGCTATGCTGCGGACAACGCCGGCCATTTCGGCCTGGCGGCAAGTGACTACTGTCATTTTACCTCACCGATCCGCCGCTACCCCGATCTGATGGTCCACCGAGCAATGCAATCCTTGCTTGGCAGGGACAAAAAATCAGCCTTTTCTAAAAATGCCTATTCTTCGGTTGACGAGGCGGGAGAATTTTTGTCCGGCCGGGAGCGCACTGCCGTTGATGCCGAGCGTGAGGTGGTCGAACGGTTACAGGTCCGCTATATGGCCAACCATCTTGACGAAGAGTTTGACGGCATTGTTTCCGGCGTTGCATCCTTCGGAATTTTTGTCGAACTCCTTGAGTCATTTATCAGCGGCGCAATCCCCATCGCCGACCTAACCGGTGACTATTACGAGATCGATGAAAAAAACCACCGGATAATCGGCAAAAGGTCCGGACGAGTGCTGCAGATCGGCGACCAGATCAGGGTGGCGGTCAATGAAGTTAACATCCAGCGCCGCCGCATCAATTTCCGTTTGGTCAATGAAAAATAATGAAAGAGGAAGAGATCAGAGCATGCCTGGCCAAGGTCGCCATTGTCCTGGTTGAGCCCAAATATCCCGAAAACATCGGGGCGGCGGCCCGCAGTGCCATGAATATGGGAATATCCCGCCTGATCGTCGTCCGTAACGAAGACCCCGACCGGGAAGCGATGCTGCGAATGGCGACCCATAACGCCGCGCACCTGATCGAAAACATGCAGATTTTCCGGGCCCTGGAACCCGCCCTTGAACCATTTTCGCTGGTGGTCGGCACCACGGCCCGGCAGGGGCGCCAGCGCAGACCCCCCAACACCCCCAGGGCTATGGTTGAAAAACTGCTCCCCCTGCTGGCCGAAAACCAGGTGGCGATCCTCTTCGGCCCGGAGCACCGGGGGTTGACCAATGACGATTTGAAATTCTG
>JBDLIW010000014.1:0-9868 GCA_039714695.1 Thermodesulfobacteriota bacterium
GGGAGCGAGACCCGGACGTAGTCGTGTTCCCGGAAGCGGCGCTCACCGGCTACTTCCTCGAATGCGGAGGGCGGGAGCACGCCATGGAGGCAGAGATCGTGCTGAAGGCGCGGCACGAAATGTCTGCTGACTCACAGCGCCAAAGTCTATGTTTACGGGATCTGCACCTACGAAGGCTGCCGGGGGAACCACTGCCTCCCCGACGATGTCGATCGTCAGCGGATCGTTCTGTCCCGAGTGCTCGATGATCAGGGGGTAGGGTCATACCCTTATAAGGCGCACGTCGGTATCGGGAAAAGTGAGGATTATTGGCTGGCTGTCCAGTAGTTTGAAATGCCGATAAAAAATTCTATGATAATCCCCAGGGTCAAGGCCAGACGGATCATCTTCGCAGGAGCGGGTTTCTCTCCCGTCTGTTTCTGGAAGAGTGAGTTGAAGATGAGGACGGCGCCGATCAGGAAGGGGGCCACGATCAGCAGATGCTCTGCCGTATTGATCATGGACCTTGCCGGCTGATCTGGGAAATAACGGAAACTGAGCAACAGATAAACAAGGGTCAGGATAGTCAGCGAGATTTTTTCTCTAAGTGTTTTCATGGCTGCCGATAAAGGTGTTTTTTGGATGCAATAACATATCCGAGTCGGGTTGGGACAAAGTAGCCTATTTTAGATGGAATTCAAACATGAACATTATTAAAGGACTCTATTTTCCAGGAACCATGGCCAGGGGCGCCGCTTTTAACAGCTTGCTTTGCCTGCTGGATCAAATTGATTATTACCTGGTGGTGGAAGATGACCAGGATCAGCCCGGGGATTCCGGGGCCAATTCTTACTGGCAGGGGCAGGTGGTAGCGCCTCTCGGGGAAGAGCGGGAAAAGTTTCTGGCCATGATCCGTGATATCAGGCTTTACGGGGCGCAGTATTATGAAAACTGCCTGGCCAGGCTGTCGGCTGACGGCGGGCTTGATTCGGATGAAACTTCGGCCAGGCAGCTTGCTGCCAGGGTTAAGGAGGGGAAAGCCGGCGGATCGGAGAAGCTGCCGTCGGCAAAACTCTGGCAGGCCAGAGTGGTTTTGCGGCTGGCGGAAATTCTTGAGGAGGAAAAAACTGAAATTGACCGGGGCCTGGCGGCTGTAAAACGAAATGAGATGAACGTATTCCGGGGGTTGAAGGGAGAAGATGAAGATTCAAAAGAGGATGATCTTTTCTCTTATGGTGGTCCTGAAGTAATCGGCAGCAAACCGGTCAATTTCGATAAGGCACTGCCCGCCTGGGGTGTTCTGCACACGGTTGACAGCCAGGACCACCCCTTTTTGGTTACCGATAATGCGGCTGCCGCCGCCGTTCTTTTTGATGTTACGGAAGCGATGGCTGGAGAAGAGGTCCAGCTTTTAGTCGCTATCGATCTGCCCTGGGTCGGTTCAGCGGAAGATCTGGCGGAAAGCCGCGCCGAACTGGCCGAAAACAGAAGACCCATTGCCGAAGCCCTCCGCAAGATAATGGCCGGAGGCGGCGCGGCAGGGCTCGTTCAATTGCAGGAGGCGGCAGGGCTCTGGCAGAAAAATATTGAGAAGAAAAATCGTCCCGGCGGCAGCACTTTCTCCCTTTATTTGCTACCTGGGGATTACTCAGGAAAAATGTGGGAAAAGATCAGCGGAGTGGTTTTGGAAAAATCTTGGCCACCACAGATCCTGGTCGGTGTTCTGGGCGAGTCGGCCTGACTTACCGGTAAGGATTTATGGTCAGGACCGGGCAGCCCGCTGTCTTAACGACCTTTTCCGCGACGCTGCCGAAAAGGACTTTCTCCAGGCCTTTGTAGCCGTGGGTTCCCATGATTATCAGTGAAATATCGTTTTTGGCGGCATAACCGGTGATCTCTTCGGCAACGTCGCCTTTAATGACCTCCGAGTTGCATGTTTGTCCGGCGGGGAGATTTTCGGCCAGAAAGCTCGCCATTTTCTGTTCGGCGCTCTGGACCATTTCATCTTCAAACTGGTTGATGGGCATGTGGGGCACAAAGAAACCGGAGTAATCTTCAAAACTCTGGACCACAAAAATAGCGCACAGTTCGCAGTCTAGTTTTTGCCCCACATCGGCGGCCTCTTGCAGAAGACGGGGAGAGTTTTCTGAAAAATCGATGGGGACGAGGATCTTTTTGAAGTCGGGCATCCTTTACCTCCTGATATGGATATTTATCTGGTGGTCCTGATATCGTTTCGTGGTGTGGTCTAATGTGTTTTTTTCTCTTATTATAAGGCTATCAGAAAAAAAAAGGGCTTGTCAAGAATTGAGGAATAGAAGTGTTGGCAAGTGATTATCGAGATTGTGGATGACTGACATTTCAGGTGTAACAGCAATTGGCGAAATATTCGGCCCGGAAGGGGTGCTGGCCCGGAAACTGCCGGGTTACGAGTTCAGGGAGGGGCAGTTGCAGCTTGCCGAGGCGGTGCTGCGCAATCTGGACCATTCTGCATCTTTGTCTCTTGGTGAGCCGGGTCTGCTGGCTGCGGAGGCGGGCACCGGCATCGGCAAGACCCTTGCCTACCTGGTCCCGGCGGCCTTGTCGGGGCGGCGGGTTATTGTCTCAACGGGCACGCTTAATCTCCAGGACCAGATCCTTGAAAAAGAGATTCCCTTTATAAAAAAACATATCGATCCCGATCTTACGGCCCTGTGCGTCAAAGGTCGCCAGAATTATTTATGCCTCTATCGCTGGCATCAGCTTGCCGCAGGCCCCCAGAAGAAATTCTTCGGGTTGGGCGGGGAAATGGCCGCGATCGGCGACTGGTTGGGGGAGACGGCGACCGGCGATCGGGCCGAGTTGGAGTGGCTGGCTGATGATTCACCGCTCTGGGCGGCGGTGAGTTCCACCACTTCCCAGTGTCTGGGAGGTGATTGTCCGGAGTGGGCGGTCTGTTTTGTCAGCCGCCTGCGCAGGGCGGCTGCTGGCTGTCGGCTGCTGATCGTTAATCATCATCTGTTTTTTTCGGATCTGGCCCTGCGCAGATTCGGCAATGCCGAAGTGCTGCCCCGCTATGAAGCGGTTATTTTTGATGAAGCCCATCACATTGAAGAAACGGCCACCCGGTATTTCGGAATCTCGGTCAGTCATTACCAGATGATCGATCTGTGCCGCGATGTCGAGACTCGGGCCGAGGAAGACCTTGCCGACCGGGCAAAAGAGAAAACGATCCAGTTGGCCAGAGCTCTGGCAGCCGAGGCCGACAGGGTGGCTACAGTGCTGGCGGGGCCGGTCGGCCGTTATGACCTGCACGAGGTTGTCGGGCGGTTGTCCGGTTGGCAGGAGGTGCTCGAAGAGGTTAATAGCCGGTTCCTGAGCCTTGCCGCCCAGCTGGACAGTTTGCTTGTGGTCAGCGAGGTCTGGGGTGGGTTTCTTGGTCGCTGTCAGGATTTGCAGCAAGGGTTCGAGCAGATTACCGGGGATGAACCGGACAGTTCCATGATCTATTGGCTTGAGCGGCGGGAAAAGGCAGTGGTCCTTGCCGCCTCACCGATCCAGGTGGCGGATGAACTTCAGGAGTTTCTCTATAGTCAGGTTATGGCCGCCGTTTTCACTTCGGCGACGCTGACCAGCGGTAATAAATTCGGTTTTTTTCTTGAACGGCTCGGCTTGCCGCCGGAGACTGAAACCATGGTACTTGCCACTCCCTTTGATTACCGCAAGCGCTCTCTGCTCTTTGTCCCGGACCGTCATTTCCCGCTGCCCGGCACTGAGCAGTTTGTTGCTGCGGCTCCCGAGATGATCAAGCAGCTGATTGAGATGTCGACCGGCCGGGCCCTGGTTCTGTTCACCAGTTTGTCAGCCATGAACGATGCCTACAGATATCTGGAGGGACGGGTTTCCTTTCCGCTTTTGCTACAGGGGACAGCGCCAAGGTCCACCTTGCTGGATGATTTCGGCAAAGATGTCCATTCCGTTCTGCTGGCGGTGGCGTCTTTCTGGGAGGGGGTCGATGTGCCCGGGGAAGCGCTCAGTTGTGTGATAATCGACAAGCTGCCCTTTGAAGTGCCGAGCGACCCGGTGGTCAGGGCCCGGGTCAACCGGGTAAAGGAGGAAGGCGGAAATCCGTTTTTCGATTATCAGGTTCCCCGGGCGATTATTTCCCTGCGTCAGGGGGTGGGCCGGTTGATGCGCTCTGCGACCGATCGGGGGGTGCTGGCGATCCTTGACACAAGGTTGTTCGCTAAGAGTTACGGGCGGACGTTTCTTGGCAGCCTGCCGCCCAGTCCGGTAACCAGAAATCTTGAGGATGTAGCCAGATTTTGGCAACAAATCGACGATCGGTCTTGATTTTTAAGGGCCGGGCTTTTACGATTACATTTTCAGTTAAAATTTTCAGGGTCTGATAGTGGATAATCGGGAGTTAATGGGTTTTTTCAGGGACGCGGCTTCAGAAGTTGATGAAGTGATGCGCGCTGATCTTGCTCTGGTCGAAAACGAGCTGCTCGGGGAAGTCCTGAGCTATGGCATCTTCAATGGCGGCAAGAGAATCCGTCCGCAACTGACAATGTTGTGCTGGGCTCTGACCGATAAGGATTCGGGGGCCGGGCGGGACCAGGCGCTGCAGCTCGCCATTGTTTTCGAGTACCTGCATGCGGCCAGTCTCCTGCACGATGATGTAATAGACAATGCCGAACAGCGGCGCGGCAAGCCGTCGGCAAACGTGGTCTGGGGTATTTCCCCGGTGATCCTGGCCGGGGATTACCTGCACAGCCGGGCCATGACCTTAGCCGGCAAACACGGTGGCAGACAGGCCATGGCCCTGGCAGGACATGCCACAGCCGCCATGGTCGAGTCGGAATTTCTGCAGATGCAAAGTGTCGGCGAGCGAAATCTCTCGGAAGAAAATTACTACAAGGTTGTCGCCGGAAAAACCGGCGCCCTGATTGCTGCCGCCTGTGAAACGGGAGTCTTGCTGGCTAACGGGAGTTCGGAAAAGAGAAAAGCAATCAGGCTTTACGGGGAGAATATTGGCTTGGCTTTTCAGATCGTCGATGATCTGCTGGATTACCAGGGTGATCCCGGCAGAACCGGCAAAGCAGTGGGCAACGATCTGGTTGAAGGCAAGATGACCCTGCCCCTTATCCATGCTTTCCTCAAGGCATCGGCCGGCGACAGGAAGACCCTGACCGAGATTCTGGCTGCCCCTCCGGAGGAACGTCTCGGGCGGTTTGGTGAGGCCAGGGGACTTATCGAAAAATATGATGGTTTTGCTTATGCCCGCCAGCGAGCCCTGGAAGTGATCGGGGCCGGCAGCGGAGCCCTTGACTCATTTGCAGCGGGCAGAGAGCGGGAGATTCTTGTTGGCCTGGCCGATTATGTGCTCAGTCGGGACAAGTGATTTCTAGTTAATCACCTTTATATTCACCACGGACAGCGCGGATGCTGGACCCCCTGCCTTTCTTTTTCAGGCCTTTCGGCCCGAAGTTTACCTTCGAAACATTAAGGGAGCCGTCCTGGCATAAGGTCCAGCCCAGATAGATGTATGAGGCGGTGTTGGGGAAATATTTTTCGTCAATGCGCGGCGCCTCTTTGTCTCTATCTACAAGGGCCTGCAGTTCGGTTTCTTCGGGGAGCCGCCAGTCACTGAAGCCCCCGAACTCTTCTTCATTCAGTTTGTCGAGGAACTCTTTCTTATGCTTTTTCCACGAGTAGGTATTGTCCCTGTCATGAACGGAGCTGTCATCCGTCTTTACCTCCCAGACAATGTCTTTTTTTGTATCCTTGACCATCGACCATTCTTTGGCATCGTCGGATAGTTCCCTGCCTTCGCTGTCAAGTTTGACCAGATTCCCTTGCCCTGCAGATACGGTTGGGGTGATGAGCAGTAAAAAGATAGCCGGAATTAATGTTAGCTTTCTGTTAAGTTTCATGTAAAATCTCTGCTGCTGAAGTTTAGCATCTATTTGCCTGAGTAAATAAAAATGATGGGCAAGACATCTCTTATCTATACCAGCTGATGTAATTTTTATCAATTTTACCATCTGGAATACCCCGTTAATGGCCAGACCTAAAAAGAGCGGAAAAAAAAGAGCTGCCGGCAAACGGCGGAATAAAAAACTGCTGCTGGCGATGTCGGTTGCCGGCGGGCTTATCGTCGCCGTGACCGGGGTGCTTCTCATTTATATCCTGAAGCCGGCGGAAGTCCCGGATCTGCCGGAGAGCGAAGATGTTATCAGCAAAGAGGTGGTGATTCCCTACGAGGAAACTTATTCTTCACCGGATCCGCCTCCCCTTGAATCGGCTGATACTAAAACAAAGGTTGAAGATCAAGTTGTTGTTCCCGAAGGTGAAAAGCCCCGGGTTGCCATTATTATTGATGACATGGGCTATCAGAAAAAAACCGGCGAGGGTTTGCTGGATCTCGATCTCAATCTGACTTTTGCCTTCCTGCCCTTTGGCCCCTACACGGAAAAGCTGGCCCATGGGGCAAATCGGCTCGATCGGGATGTCCTGCTGCATTTTCCGATGGAAGCGGCGGATGCCAAGTGGAAACCGGGTCCGGGGGCTGTTTCCATTGATATGAGTCGGGAGGAAATTCATCGGATCTTCAGCCGGAATCTTGCTGCGGTCCCGTATGTCGTGGGAATAAACAACCATATGGGATCACGGTTCACCCAGAACAGTGAAGCGATGCAGGATTTCATGGTGGCGGTTCGCAGCTCGGGCTTGTTTTTTGTCGACAGTCGAACCTCGCAATACACGGTTGGCGCTTTTACGGCCAGGGAAATGGCGGTTAAAACGGCCAAGCGGGATGTCTTTCTGGATAATGTAAGAGATCGGGGGAAAATCACTATCCAGTTGCGGAAACTTCTGAAGACGGCAGAACGCAAGGGGCAGGCGATTGCCATCGGTCATCCCTACCCTGAAACCCTGGCGGCATTAAAAGGGATTCGGGGGGAGATCAGACGGAGGGTCAAGGTGGTCGGGGTGAGCGAGTTGGTAAATTAGCCTCTGTCAGGTGAAATTTTCTCTTTATATGTTTTCCCGTTAAGATTATAAGAAGATAATTAAATTCGAAAAGTCAGTTTGTTGAGAATGGCAGGTGCTACAAATTAGACAACAAGAATAGAGCCGCAAATTTTCTTTGACAAATCGGCGCGTAAGCATTAAGTTAAAAGCTGAAATACTTGAGGTTGGATGATGCAGGATGAACATGTGAAAAACGTAGCCGCTTTGTTAAAGACGATGTCTCATCCCATCAGGCTGAAGATCCTTTGCATGTTGCAGGAAAAAGAGATGGCTGTCGGGGACATCCGGGAGGAAGTTAAGACGACAAATGCCAATGTCTCCCAACACTTAACTATCCTTCGCAACCAGGGGATAATCAGTTCAAGGAAAGACGCCAATTTTATTTTTAACAAAATAGAAGACAAAAGGGTTCTTGAGCTGATCGCAAAAATGCGGAGTTTATTCTGCCAGGATTAATTCTTCTCCCTCGTTCCTTGTAAATCCTTTGTCGCCCCCCCTCTGTGTTATCTTTTGACCTCTATGTAATAATTTATCTTGCTAATCAGGACCTATAATTTTCATAATAGCTTCAGGAGCTAAACTATGAGATGGAGTTCGTTGCTCGGTTTTTCCATAAACAGGCCGAAAACAGTCACGGTTATGCTGGTGCTTTGCACTCTGCTGCTTGCCTCCTTGATCGTCAAGGTTCGGGTCGATACCGACCCCGAAAACATGCTGAACGAGGATGAAGCGGTCAGGGGTTTCCATAACCAGATGAAGCAGGAGTTCAACCTCCACGATTATGTCGTGCTGGGGGTGGTCAACGGCCAGAATCCGGCCGGGATATTCAACATCAAGACCCTGACCCGGGTCCACGAACTTACCGAGTTTGTCCGCAATATGCATGATGAGGATGAGCCGGAGATAAGGGTCATCACCAGGAATCTTATCTCCCCCGGGACGGTTGACGCCATTGAACAGGCCGGCCTGGGACAGGTGAGTTTCAACTGGCTGATGGCCGGCCCGCCAACCAGTGAGGCCGAAGTCGCGCGGATCAAGGACCTGGCCATGGGCAACCCCCTGCTGAAAGGGACGCTGGTCTCAGAGGACATGAAGGCCATGGGCCTCTATATCCCAGTCTCGGAAAAGGATTTCGCCTCCGAGGTCCGCAAACGTCTGCTGGCCAGAATAGCTGATTATGATCCAGCCGATGGGGACCGATTTTATATTACCGGCCTGCCGGTGGCTGAAGACACTTTTGGCGAAGAGATGTTTATCCAGATGGCCATCTCCGCCCCCCTTGCCATGCTGGCTATTTTCCTATTGATGCTGGCTTTTTTCCGGCAGGTGAAGATGATAATTTCACCGCTGATCGTCGCCATGATGTCAGTGTTCTGCACGATGGGCTTATTGATCGGCACCGGCAATACCCTGCATATCATGAGCTCGATGATCCCCATTTTTCTGATGCCCATCGCCGTGGTTGACAGTATCCATATCCTCAGTGAATTTTTCGACAGTTACCAGAAGATCGGTGACCGTCGCAAGACCCTCGAACATGTAATGGGTCAACTTTTCATGCCCATGCTCTACACCTCGCTGACTTCGGCGGCCGGTTTCGCCTCCCTGGCCCTGACCCCGATTCCACCGGTACAGGCTTTTGGAATCTTTGTCGCCGTTGGTATTCTGCTGGCCTGGCTCTTTACCATCATCTTCATTCCGGCCTACATCATGATGCTCGGCGAAGAAAGCCTGGCGGGCTTCGGAGCCAAAGGGGAAAAGGGCAGTAATGGTATTATTTCCCGCCACCTGCAGTGGCTGGGCGGAGTGACTTACAAGCGGGCCAAGTTTATTCTGGTTATTACTCTGGCCACGATCATCGCCGCCGGCTACGGTATCGGGCTGATCAGGATTAACGATAATCCGGTCAAGTGGTTCAACAAAAAGCACTCGATCAGGGTTGCCGACCGGGTGCTGAACAGCCATTTCGCCGGCACCTACGAATCTTACCTGGTTCTGGAGAGTGATGTTCCGGAACTGGATGCGGCCGGTACGGTCGGCTGGCTGCAGCAGGAACTGGCGGCGATGGTTTTCGATGAGTCCGCTGAAAAAGTTCTGGCCAGGGCACAGCAGATAATAAGTCAGGAAAATGCAAGAGCCGGAGGTTCGGCTGAATCGCTGTTGGCCGGGGTTCTTTCTTCCTGGGAAGACGAAATGGACGCGGCCTCCGATGAGCTTTACGATGTTTGGGGCGATGTGGTTGACCTGGTTGAAAAGGCCCGGAACCGGACCAGTATCTTTAAGGACCCCGCCACCCTTGAGTATCTGGCGGCCATGCAAAAACATCTGGTGGCGGAGGGCAAGGTCGGGAAGTCTAACTCACTGGCGGATGTGGTGCAGAAAGTGCATCAGGAGCTCTTTGAGGGCCAGGACGAGTATTTTCGGATTCCTGACAGTGTCGGTGCGGTGGCCGAATGTTTGATCTCTTTCCAGAATAGCCATAAACCAGATGACCTCTGGCATTTTGTCACTCCTGATTATCGCAAGGCCAATATCTGGATGCAGCTCCGTAACGGGGACAACCAGGATATGCAGGCCCTGATTGATGGTGTGGACCTGTACTTGGCGGAAAACCCGCCGCCTTTGGCGATCAAGCATCAGTGGGCCGGTCTCACTTATCTGAATGTGGTCTGGCAGGAGAAGATGGTTTCCGGTATGCGGGACGCTTTCCTGGGCAGTTTCGTGATTGTCTTTTTGATGATGGCGGTGCTGTTCCGCTCCGTCAGTTGGGGACTGCTGGCCATGGTGCCCCTGTCGGTGACCATTGCCGTCATTTACGGGGTGATCGGTTTTATCGGCAAACCCTATGATATGCCGGTGGCGGTCCTTTCCTCTT
>JBDLIW010000015.1:0-9734 GCA_039714695.1 Thermodesulfobacteriota bacterium
TCCTGACTCCTATGTAGGGCAGATGTCATTTCGAGGAGTGTACGACGAGAAATCTTGAATGACAAGATCTCTCTCTTCGTTCGAGATGACAAGAACAATATACAAAAGGGGCAGAAAAATCCCTCTCTTGTCTTTCAACTTTTCACTTTCAACTTTTTACTTATAATTTCTCTTCCAGCTGCTTTTATCCCTTCCTGTTCGTCAACCTTCAGAAGCAGCAGGCCGCCGGTGATAAAAAGGATCAGGACGGTTGACATGCCGACCCGCTGGGAATGGAAAACTCCTGTCAACATCCCCAGCAGCAGGGGGCCCAGAAAGGCGGTGAACTTGCCGGAAAAGGCAAAAAAACCGAAAAACTCGTTCTTCATTTCGGTCGGGGTCATGCGGGCCATCAGCGAGCGGCTGGCCGCCTGGTTGGGTCCGGAGAAAACTCCCACCAGGACTCCGGCCCCCCAGAGCCAGGCTTTACTGGGCGCGGTCAGAGCGATGAGCGAAGCGATGATCAGCCCGCCGATACTGATCAGGACTGTGGTCCGGCCGCCCAACCGGTCATCGCAGAAGCCAAAGGCAAAGGCGCCTAGTCCGGCGGTAATGTTCAGGACAATACCGAACAGCATGATTTCCTGGAACGAAAAGTCGAAAGTCCCGGCTGCGTAGATGCCGCCGAAGGCAAAGATGGTGATCAGGCCGTCGTTATAGATCAGACGGGCCAGGAGAAAGCGGAAGACCTGCCGGTATTTTTTTATCTCCCTGAAGGTGTTAATGAGCCGGGTCGAAATTGCGGCCGGATTGAAGGGGTGTGCCTGGGATGTTCGTGTTTCTCTGACCAGCAGAAACATCGGCAGGCTGAAGAGCCCGAACCAGACCGCTACCAACAGGTTGGTAGCGCGGATATTTTGGCCCAGTTCTCTGCTCAGACCGAACCAGGGTGTTTCCGGGTTGACCATGCTGACCATGGCCAGCAACATGGCGAAGAGCCCCCCCATGTAACCGACGCCCCAGCCGAGACCCGAGATGGAGCCGATTTTATCCGGGGGGGCGATGTCCGCTAAAAAAGCATTATAGAAGACGTTGCCCATTTCGAAGGCGATATTGCCGATGATGAACCAGACCAGGGCCGTCATTACCTGGCCCGGCAAAGGACGGTAGAGCATGGCGGCACAGATTACCGCCACCATGGTGCTGATCAGCAGGTATCTTTTGCGGTGGCCACTCTGGTCGGCCATGGCACCGAGAAAGGGGGAGAGCAGGGCCACGCTGATCCCGGAGGTGGTGATCGCTCTAGACCAGAGGATGGTCCCGGTTATCTCATCGGGGGCAATAGCTTTGGTGAAATAGGTGGCATAGATAAAAGTGACAATCAGGGTCGTGAACGATGAGTTGGCGAAGTCGTACATGGTCCAGCCGAACAGGGCTTTTCTGTCGGTGGTGATCGGCTTGTTCTTCATCTCCCGGCTCCGGTCGTTAGTCATTGCAGACCCATCATAACATACCGGTTAACAATGATCAGTGAACAATGATCAATTGACATCAACTGAATGTTCATCTGTAAAACTGATCATTGTTAACTGTCAATTGTTCATTGTTCTATTCATGCCGATGGTGAATCGCTTTTAACCTGAACAGATTGCGGAGATCCTCCAGCACATAGTAGGTGGTCGGAATCAGCAGCAGGGTGATGCCGGTGGCGAAGAGGATACCGAAGGCGAGGCTGATCGCCATCGGGATCAGGAACTGGGCCTGGGTGCTGGTTTCCAGGATCATCGGCGCCAGGCCGAAGAAAGTGGTCAGCGAGGTCAGGAGGATCGGCCGAAAACGCCGTTGGCCGGCACTGAGAATTGCCTCGTGCATTTCCTCTCCTTTTTTACGGCCCTGGTTGATCCGGTCGATCAGCAACAGGGAATCGTTGACCACCACCCCGGAGAGGGCGACGATGCCGAACAGGCTCAGGATGCTGAGATCGTAGCCGGTCAGCAGGTGACCGAGGATGGCGCCGACCACCCCGAAGGGGATGGCGGTCATGATCAACAGCGGCTGACTGTAGCTCTTGAAAGGGATGGCCAGCAGGGCGTACATCACGAAGAGGGCCAGGGCAAAGCCCTTCGCCATGGACTGCATCGAGTCGTGTCGCTCCTTCGCCTCCCCTTCCAGATCATAGGTCAATCCGGGATAATCCCTGGCAAGGTCGGCCAGAATTCCTGACTTAAGGTCCCCGATGATCTCTTCGGCATTGGCGATCTTGTTGTCGACACTGGCGCTGACGTTGATCACCCTTTTTCGGTCGGTCCGGTTGATGACGCTGTACCCGCGTCCTGCTTCAAGGTTGGCGGCCTGGCGCAGGGGAATCTCCCCGCCGGCCGGGGTGCGGATCCTCATATTTTCAAGGGCCTTGAGGCTGCGGCGGGCTTCTTCGGGATAACGGACCATGACCTTGACTTCATTGCGGCCCCGTTGCAGTCTCAGGGCTTCAGCGCCGTAGAAGGCGCCCCTTACCTGGCGGGCCAGTTCCTCCTGGGTGATGCCCAGGGTGCGGGCCTGCGGAGTCAGGGTAAGTTTTAATTCTTTTTTACCGGTCGGGTATGTGTCGGCAATATCTTCCACCCCCGGGTATTCGGCCAGTTTCTGTTTCAATTGGCCGGAGGCGGTCTCCAGGATATCGTAATCATCATGTTCGAAACTGACGTCTATATTGGCCCCCATGTGGACCAGATTGGATGCAAAGGAGATCAGATCGACACCCGGTATCTCACCGGCTAGCTTACGCCAGTGTCTACTAATGTCAGTCGAGGAAGCCTCTCTGGTTTCGGAAGGGGTAAGCAGCATGACGATGCTGGCCAGGTGGGGGGCCGAGGAAGTGCTGCCGCCCCGGGGACCACCCCGGGAAATGGTCCCACCCGAAACCGAATAGAGATGGCGCATCACCGATCTTTCCGATGGATCGATCTTGTCGAAATGGATGATGGTTTCCTTGGCTTTTTCGATCAGGAGTTGCTGGACTTTGGCGGTATCTTCCACCAGAGTGCCGCGCGGCATCTCGATGTTGACGGTGATCCGGTCTCCCTCCACCAGAGGCATGAAGCGGAACTTGACGACTCCGCCCTTAACGGTGCCGATAGCCAGCATCAAGAGGCCGAGGGCGGCGGCAAAGGTGACGTAGCGATAGCGGATGCAGAGGTCAAGGAAATCCCGGTAATGGATATGGATAAACCAGTCGAGGAAGACGGTGAACTTCTCGCGGAGTCGGCAGAAAAAACCGTTCTTTTCCACCTCTTCAGGGCATTCTTCTTTATTTTTGCCATCACCTAAAGAAAGGTGGGCCGGCAGCACAAAGAGGGACTCGACCAGTGAGATAAGCAGGATGGTGGTAGCCAGCAGCGGGATCACCCTGATGAACTTGCCCATGGTGCCGGTGACATAGACCAGGGGCACGAAGGCGGCAACCGAGGTGAGGATCGAGAAGGTCACCGGTACAGCCACTTCCCGGGCGCCGTCGATCGCGGCCTGTATATATGGTTTGCCCTGCTGGCGGTGTTCGAAGATGTTCTCACCGACCACGATGGCGTCATCGACCACGATGCCGAGGGCCATAATAAAGGCGAATAGCGAGATCATATTGATCGAAACATCGGTGATCGGCATCAGGAGAATGGCGCCCAGGAAAGAGATCGGGATGCCGAGCATGACCCAGAGGGCAAGGCGCATCTGCAGGAAAAGACTTAAGACCAGAAAGACCATGATCAGTCCCAGGAAGGCATTTTTGATCAAGAGGTTCATGCGGCTTTTGAAGATCTCCGAGGTATCGTACCAGGTGGAGATCTTGACCGATTCCGGCATGGTTGGGGCCTTGTCCTGGACATATTTATAGACCAGATCGGAGATGACGGTCGGTTTCTGGTCGCCGACCCGGAAAACCTTGACCATCGCGGCCGGCTGGTCATCGAAGCGGCCAAACTGGTCGGTTTCCTCGAAACCGTCGCTGATCACGGCGATATCCTTGAGCAGCACCTCGGTGCCGTCCTTTTTGACCACCACCGGGATCTCGCCATAGCCCTGCTCTGTGTAACGTTTTTCCTTGGTGCGGACCAGGATCTCGCCGCTCTCGGTTTTCAGGGAGCCGGCCGGCAGGTCGAGAGAGGTCTGGCGGATGATCTGGGCGACTTTGGTCAGGGTCAGGTTATAGCGGCGCAAATTGTTTTCGCTGATCTCGATGGAGATCTCGTAGGGGCGCACCCCGCTCAGTTCGGCCAGGGTGACCTCCGGCATGGCCAGGATCTCGTCGCGGACCAGTTCGGCCTGTTCGCGCAAGGATCTTTCCGAGGCGTTGCCATAGATCACTATCGAAATTACTTCCCGGCGGTTGACGAGCTTGGCGACGATCGGTTTCTCGGCTTCGCCGGGAAAGGTGGTGATCCGGTCCACCTCGTTCTTGATATCCTGGAGGACCAGGTCGGGGTTCTCGCCGGAGCGGACCTTGGCGTTGACGGTGCCGGCGCCCTCGGCGGCTATCGACTTGATCTCCTCTATACCATCGACGGAGCCGATCGCTTCCTCGATCTGCAGGACAATGCCTTCTTCCACCTCATCGGGGCTGGCCCCCGGATAGACCACGGTGGTCGAGATCCAGTCCAGTTCGATCTCCGGGAATACTTCCTGTTTGACCTGAAAAACCATGACCATACCGCCGACGATAAAGAGCGCCATCAGCAGATTGGCGGCCACGTGATTGCGGGCCATCCAGGCGATCCAGTTGTTCATGACGCGTCTCCCCGGTTGGCGGAGCGTAGTTTCATGCCGTCGGCTGCCCCGGTCAGGTTGGTCAGGATAACTCGATCTCCGTTTTTGATCCCTTCGCTGATAAAGCCCTCCGCCCTTTCCAGGCGGACGGCAGTTACCGGTTTGATCCGGAGTAATTTGTTTTCGTCCATGATCCAGACCGTATTGTTGTCACGGAAGGCCTGACGAGGCAGAGCGAACACCTCCACCATCTCTTTACCCTGAAATGCAACTTCGATGAAACTACCGATAGCTAATGGGGGGCGACCCTGGTTTGCTTCTTTTTTGAGCAGGTAGGGATCTTTAATTGTCACCACCAGGCGAGCCATTCGACCCTGGGGATCAACCTCGGCCAGGAGCCGGTCGATCTCACCGGGCCAGGAATAAGAGCTGCCGCCGCTGTTCAGGCTGATCTTGGCCGGAGAACTGTTGTCCTTGCCACCGGGGCCTGGGACGGCCAGCCACTGCAGGTCGTCCAGGTCAACCGGGACCACAACTTCGGCCGTGTCGGTACCGGCAATGGCCGCCACCCCGTTGCCGGCCCGGACATACTGGCCTTTATCGATGTTTTCGGAGCGGACTACACAGTTGAACGGAGCTGTAACTCTGGTCCGGGCCAGGTTCAGTTCCGCCTGTTTCAGGGCGGCTTTGGCCGAAGCCAGATTGGCCTTGGCATCTTTAAGTTGCGGTTCATAGAGGACCAGAGAGTTTGCTGGTGCCTCCTGGCCTTTTTTGAGTCTTTCCCATTCCCGCCTGGCGATACGGGCTTTCGATTCCACGGAACTCAGTTCGAACTCTCTTTTGGCCAATGCGGCCCGGGCCTGTTCGAGGGCCAGTTCGTAGTCGACGGTCTCGATTTCGAATAGCAACGCTCCTTTTTTGAAAAACCCACCGGCGATAAATTGCGGGGAAATGGCGGTCACACTACCGTTAACCTGGGGGGAGATCGTTACCTCCTGGCGGGGCTGGACGGTACCGGTGGAGTTGATCGTCACCTGGCGGCTGGACCTCTCGGCGAGCATGGATTCAACCAGGGCCCCGCGATCGATCTGAGCTGTTTTTTTCGGACTTTTTCGGCTTTTGATCATTACCACTGTAATAAGGCCTATAACTGCCAGGATCAAAAAAGGCAGGCCGATCTTGATTAATTTCTCTCGGGAACTCATTTTATTTCATCCTTTTTGTTAGAGATTATTTTGAATCTCTTCGGGTTTTATTTATATCTTTACCTCAGACCGGTTTGTCATTTCGAGGAGTTTTCGACGAGAAATCTTAAATGACAAGATCTCTCTCTTCGTTCGAGATGACAGAAGCAAAAGACAAAACCAATATGATTGTCTCGTGGTATTCTCGTTCTGACTTTTGCCACATGTCTTTCTGACGCAGAAAAATTTTCTATTCTGTCTCCCGACTCATGACTTCTGTATGCATTTTCTTCACCATCCAGTCGCCGCCAAGGGCGCGCAGCAGGCTGATCCGGTCGCTGATTAATTGACGACGACCGCTCAAAAGCTGCCGCTGGACATTGAAATGGTTGACCTGGGCGGTCAGGACCGACAGGTACTCGGTAAGGCCTTCAAAATATTGATCTTCGGCCAGTCTCAGGGTGGCCGTGGTGGCGACGTACCGCTCTTCGAGCAGCTTCAGTTGCGCGCGGCCGGCACGATATGAAGCGAGGGCATCTTCAACTTCCTGGACTGCGGAGAGGACAGTTTGATGGTAGCGGGCCAACCCCTCCTCGACTACTGCCTGCCGCCGCGAAACTTCGGCTCGGCGGCGGCCGTTGTCGAAAACAGGCTGGACCACTTCCAGTAGCAGGTTCCAGAAGGTATCGGAAATAATCGTTGTATAGTCAAGCCGTCCGGTCCCGAAAATCGCCGTCAGGTTAAAGGCTGGAAAGCGCTCGGCCACAGCAGCTGCCACTTCGGCATCGGTTGCTTTAAGCCTTAGGAAGGTAGCCTCGATATCGGGGCGGCGGGAGATAAGTTCGGAGGGGATTCCCGGCAGCGCCTTGTTGTCCAGCTTGAGAAGTTCTGCCTGCTGCCCACCCAAACCTGCTTCCGGGAAACGACCCAGTAAAGTGGCCAAGGCATGGCGTCCCTTGGCAAGATTGGCCTCGAATGGCGGCTTGGCGGCTCGGGCGGCCAGGATATTCTGCCGGGCCTGATAGACATCGAGGGCCGGGACCAGGCCGGCTTCGTAGCGGCTTTCCATTCTCTCCAGGGTGTCGTCTTGACTGGCGATGATCCGGTCGCTGAGCTCCAGTTGGGCCCGCTGCTCGATCAGCAGAAAGTAAAGGTCGGTAACCTGGGCGGCAACACTGATATAGGCTGTTTTGATATCGGCGACCGAGGCCTGGCGATTGTACGAGGACTTGTCGCGGCCCTTGCCGAGTTTATCCCAGAGATCAAGCTCATAGCCGGCCACGGCCGATAGTCTTAGGCTGCTGCCTTCGATACCGCCGATGGTGCTTAAAGGTTTTTCCCGACTGGCCGAACCGCTCAGGTTCAGGAAGGGCAGCAGGCTGGCCCGGCTGATTTTTTCCAGGGCGGTAAATTGTTCGTAACGGGCCATGGCCTGACGGATCGAAAGGTTGCCATCCAGGGCTTGTTCGACCAGGCGGTTCAGTTCGGGGTCGTTGAACTGTTCCCAGAAGCGGCCCGGTTCGGCGAATTTTTCTTCATCTGCCGATTCAATAAATTTATCAGGCAGTGGCCCGGGCAGTTCCGGCAGGTTGCTGCTGTAGACACTGCAACCGGAGAGGAAGAAACAAATTATCAAGGGGAAAACTTGCTTCATAACGGCGCCTCCATCCCACTAGTGACAAACGGCATGAGAAGCTCGACTAGATGTTGGGCATTACGCGGCTTGGCGGAGTCGAGGGGTACCGGACATTTATCGATACAGCGCAGGGTGTGACTCAGGGCGCCGATCACGAAATTAAGCCGCCAGTAAAGGATGTCGGCTGGTATTTCTGGTAGGGCCTTGGCCAGGGCATCGTGGAACATCCGGATAGCCGGGCCCATGTGCTTGATAAATATCTGCCGGGCCGTTTCATCGGTATCGGCCATGGCGCGGCCGACCAAGGTAACGAAATTCCTGGCCCCGGGAGCTGATTCGGGAAGTAACAGGGTCGGCTCGATAAAGGCCAATAGCACTTCAGGTAACTTCGGCTTGGTTCCGGCTGATTCAGCCTTGGTAATCACCTCTGTAAGGCGGCGGCAACGCTGCTCGTTTAAGGGGACGATCCGGCGGTCGATGACGGCGGCCACCAACCCCTTCTTTGAACCGAAGTGGTAGTTGACTGCGGCCAGGTTCACTTCAGCAGCAGCGGTGATCATCCTTAGCGAGGTGCCTTTGTAGCCTTTGGCGGCAAAGAGCTCTTCGGCCTGGTCGAGGATGATCTCCTTGGTGTCTTTATTGTTTGACTGGTTCATTTTTGCCTCGTTGTATTATCATACGACTATTTTAAACGAACGTTTGAATTGTAGTCAACAAAAAAGATTAGCAATAGTATCAAGTGGTTGCGCTAGTTCTGGTTTGAGGGGACCTACCGGGGGGGCTACTATATTCAAGGGAGTGTCAGAAAAAAGACTTGGGTCAAGGTAATAGGACTGTCTTTTTGAAGGAGTGGATGGCGGCGCTTTTTTGGGGTAGGAAGCAGACAATCCCCTCCTTGCTTTCATCGGCAAGAGCCAGTTGTTTCAGGGCCTGTCCGGAAAAGCGGGCAAAGATGGATTTGCGGAAGAATTCATCGCGGCTCCGATAATCGTACAGGGGCGACAGGTTCTGATCCATGCTGCGACTAAGGGATTTACGTAGGGTATTCAGGTCGTCGGTGGATAGTGATTCGGGCAGGAAGCGATGGTCGCATCTTAGCCAGTCGTAGCGAATCAGGTCCAGGCACAGTTGGTGGTCGGTTCTTTCTGCCACTGCCTTGCTTAGCAGTTCCGTCAGGAATTTCTGGGTTGTAGACAGGTTAAAGAAGTTATGCTCATGACAGATCGTTAACAGCTCTTCGAAAAAGGTACAGATATCCTCGGTCTGATCGCGTAGGTAGTCGAACAGGCTGGGGAAATAGCGGTTGTTGTGAAAGGCTTCGATACATTCTCCCAGCCAGTAAAATTGGCTGATGGTCTGCTGATCCATAACGGCGGAGGAGATCACTTGATATGGTGCTTGTCGACAGTGGACCAGGCCCGGGGTGTGGCTGATCGTTGTTGACGGCAAGACTTTAAGCAGCCCCATCTGGATATAATGGGGGGCCATGGCGAAGACGTCGTTAACGCCCTTGCGGAAGGTTATTTCGGTTTCTTCGGGTAGGCCGAGAATCAGGTCGGCATGGAGGTGGATATTGTCAAGTTCAGCCAGGCGGCGCATGTTGGCATTTACTTTATCGAGGTCCATGACCCGGCTGACTGTAGCCAGGGTGGCTGGGTTGGTCGACTGGATGCCCAGTTCAAACTGGAAGCGGCCGGGGGGCAAGTCGGCCAGAAAAACAAACATCTCCTCGGTGAAGAGATCCGGAGCCATCTCAAAATGAAAGAGGGTCTGCCCCGGTTGCTCGACCAGGAATCGCCAGATCTCCAGCGCCCGTTCGGCCTTGGCGTTAAAGGTCCGGTCGATGAACTTGATGATCTTCGGGCGGTGTTTCAGGATAAGAGCAAGCTCCTGTTTAACGGTCTCGATCTCCTTCCAGGTGACCCCCCTTTCCACCGAAGAGAGGCAGTAACTGCAATTGAAAGGACATCCCCGTGTTGACTCGTAGTATATATGCCGATTCTGCAGTTCACCGGCCAGGTCAGCGTCATTATAAGGTGACGGAAATGGTTGGCCCGTAGCACAATCGTATTCCGGGGCAAGGCTGCCCTGTTGGAGGTCTTCGTAGAAAGAGGCCGCGAGTCCTTCCACCTCGCCCCTGATCACGGTGCAATTATTCGGCAGTTCGCTGCGGTCATAAG
>JBDLIW010000016.1:0-9445 GCA_039714695.1 Thermodesulfobacteriota bacterium
CGCTGCCGGAAGGCCCGACGAAACAGACGAATGAAGCGGGCTCGATGGTAAAATCAACCCCCCGGATGGCCTTGACCGTAATATCCCCGGCAACGTAGGTCTTTTCCAGCTGCTTAGCTACAACGATAGACATTTTTTACACCTCTATTTTCTTTTAAACGGGCTTGATCTACCTGCGGCCGCCACGGCCACTACCACTACCCATTCCTGCCCCTGCCCCGGAACCGCGCTTACCTTTCCGGTGCTGAGCACCGGTGCCGTCCTGCGGACCGAGGGCCTTACCTCTGCCCATGTACTGCTGCTTCTGCTCGCGGGACATCTCTCGAACCCTTGCCTGCCACTCCATCTGAAAAGCTGCCCGCACTTCTCGGCTCTCCTGTTGCATGGTGATGCGCAAACCGGCCAGCTCCTCGGTGGACATCTCTGCGTAACCGGCAGCAAATACAGGTAAGCAGGACAGAACAACCAACGCTGCACCAACACTGAATACCTTTATTTTTTTTATCATGTTCATTTATCCTTTGTTAATTTATTTATTGGATAGAAATATGTTTTCACCTGCTTGTCTGGTTGCGTACAGTCAGGCGCGCTCTCTTGGTGCACGACATCATCGCGGCTCATAGCAGGAATATTCTCGTGCAGGCTTTTAATCTCAGGGTTATCAGCAAACCAACCATGCAAATTCGCCAAGGCAGTCATTGCATAGACATTGCCGGTGTCTGCAGCCAAACGATAGTGCACCCACATCTTCTCTTTGTAGCTCTCAACCAGCCCGGCATCTTCCAGCACCTTCAGGTGCCTTGAGATAGTGGGTTGGGCGAAGCCAAGCAATGATCTGAGCTCACAAACACACAATTCTTTTACTTGAAGTATTTTGAGCATCTTGGCCCTGGTCGGGTCAGACAAGGCCTTCATTACTTTGATGTATAATTCCACTTGGGTTCCTGTTTCGGCTGATGTTTTAGTAATTAGTTATTTAACTATATGCTTATATTTCAACATGGTCAAGAAAATATTTGCTGTTAAATTTCATCGTGCAACACTATGAATTTATGAGTCTTTCTGGCATACGCTCGTTTCCAACGACCATTTAATCATCCCTTCCCAATTTGCCTCCAGCCGGATTTATCCCTGCATTGGCCAATAAAAATACTGGAAATTATCCTCGCCAATAAGAATTACCCCTGTCTAAACTTAAAGTTATATTGGCAATTATAATGTACAGGACAACCGACAAATTAATTAAATGAATAAGGAGATGTTATGGATTTCATCATACCTGTATGGCTCTGGTTCTGTTATTCGCCGCCAACGTTAATGCCGGAGACTTGCAAGTAATTACCGAAGAAATAAGCGGCAACACCTTTATCACCTGCCTCCCCTTCGGTGAAAGAGAAATCGAAAGGGCCTACATTACCATTTATGATTGCAGCACGAGCCGAGTGTCGGCAAGAAAGCGCGAGATGGAGGTCTCATACGATAATGAGGCGACCTATACTCTGCCGGGAGTCCATCAAGGAATTGAGGGGACGTGCAAGGTCATCATGGCGGGTGGCCACAATAAAATCAGCAGAACAGGGTTTTCGATAAGCAACAACTGAAGCAAATCGTGGGCAACAATTTAAACCAACCATGCACAGGAGAAGGACCTGCTCATTCCACCAGCTCTACAATGCCGGTGGTTCCGTTCATGCATACCTCCTGGCCGTCCTCTAGAGACTTAATGAGGTTTGGGATGCCGACAATGGTGGGTATGCCCATTTCCCGGGCTACAATTGCAGAATGGGAGAGGATGCTGCCCCGCTCAATAAGGATTCCGGAAACTGCTGGATAAAGCGGGACCCATCCCGGATCGGTTCTGGCGGCAACTAAAATTTCACCATTCAGGGTCAGGTTGTCCTTGGGGGACCGGACGATTCTCACCCGGCCTATAACCTCGCCGGGGCAGCAACCAGTCCCCCTTAGACCTTCTTCGGATGATTCTTCAGGGGAGGGGCTATAGTTCCGGAAGAGATTTTTGTGGTAGGCAAGGCCGTAAGTTTCAAAATGATCCGCTATCTCTGCAGCCTCCTCCGACCGGTATTGAGAAAATTCACTTTTCCGTAATTCTACCAAGCCTTTAAGGTCGGTCGTTACGGCTGTTCCCTTCACATAATCCCAAATCTCATCAATGGTGAGATAATATATGTCACGGGGGTCAAGAATGATTTCTTCCCGGGCAAAATGTTTGCCGGCAGCATTTATCAATTCGCGGAGAAGACCGTATATTTTAGTCCTGGCAAACCGCATATTCTCCCGGTTCTTGACCCCCAGTCTCGCGTTCCCCAAAATCCATTTGAAAATTGTTTTCCGGGGGTACAAATTCCACCCCTCACCAATTACCATGAAAGCTTTCTGCTCCGCACCCATCCGAATCTGTTTCTCCCGTTCCTCCATCAATTGGGGGTTCAGGGCGTCATCATTTTCCATCCGGAGATAGTTCTGGATCATTTGATAGACAAACTCCGGCGTCTCACGCAGGGAAGGCTCCTCCAGTTTAAGCTCATTGATGCAACGAAACCCATACTGATCAAGACAAGACGATATCTGCTCGGAAATGACCCGGAATTGCGGATCCTCAGGAATTATCTTCGCCAGTTCCTCGGGGGTGTGGTTAAGGAAGAGCCCGAGATGGTGCCTATTGTCTTTTATCCTCTGGGCAATAAGCATAAGCATCTTGGTCGGTTTAGTGCTTTCAATATCCCCCTCACCACAAATAAGATCGTTCTGCAAGGAGCCACTTTCATCTCTACACCATTTCTGACAGCAGGCTTTCAAGGCTCCGTAATAAATCATTACGTAAAAATCGTTGATAATCGGCGTCTTCCAGTTCCAGAGCAACTTGTCCTCCATGTCCCGATATATCTTCATCAGCTCATGGGGCGGCATGGTATCGAAGTTTCGTGCTGACCAGTTATTGAAATGGTGGTCGAAATGAGCCCCGAACTCGGCAACAAGGCGCTTCATCCGGGAAAAATTTCTCAAAGAACGGAACAGGAGTGAAAGCAGCTTGGGTAATTCGATAAAATATCTGCGGCCCCAACCTGCCGCAGGAGCATTATCCTCCAAATCAACTTTGTCTTTCAGTCCCATCATCGATTCCATGAAAGACTTGTTGTAATGGAATCCGGGGAACAGGCGGACCAGTTTGTACCAGTTGATAATATTGTAATATACCTGCCCGTTGATGAGTCCGAGCATGTTCTCAAACACATGGCGATTTTTATGCACCTCTTGCGGGGCAATACCCATGACCTGGGAAAAACAGTGGTAAACGATGGTGTAGGCGTGCCTGATAAAACTGAAGGTCATGGGCGAGGTCGGGCCGGAATAACTCTCGATAATGTTTGAATTGTCCCAGATGATCCTGTTGCCCACCGCGGGACCGTATTCGGCAACGGTGGTAACCGGGCGGGCCTGCAGAATGTATAAATGCCCGGCCTGGTCGATTGAAAATTCAATATCCTGGGGTTTTCTGAAATAATTCTCGATCTCCATCGCCGCCCGGGCAATATCCCTTATCTGACCATCATTCAGGCTCGCCTGCTTGCGGCGGCCCTCCGGGACGACTGTTCTTGTCAGGCCCGTCCCGTTTTTCCTGTCAAAAACCAGCTGTTCATTTTTTCCCGTGACATCCGTTGCATAATCCCCGAATTGTTTCGAGTAGGTGAACAGGTCGGCATCCAGGCCTGCACTGACAATCCCTTCCCCTGCTCCGAACAGGCTGCTGATCAGAACTTCCTGAATGTTGCCGTTATTCGGATTCGCAGTAAAGATAATCCCGCTGACCTCTGCCTCGACCATTCTCTGGACCACAACTGCCAGGCTGATTCCCTCAAGACTGATCTCGTGTTTAAGACGGAAGACAATGGCGCGGGTATTGAAAGCCGAGGCCCAGGTCATGCGGATTTTATCAAGGAGCCCCTCGGCTTTCACAAACAAAAAGCTGTCATGCAGACCGGCGAAGGAGGCCTCGCCGCTGTCTTCATCGATCGCCGAAGAACGCACCGAAAAACAGCTTTCGTTATTTATGACGGCGTGGTGCTGTTTGAGCAGTTCCTTCTCAACTTCCGGCGAAAATTCGAGACCCAGGATGGCATCCTTTAAAGGGCCCAGTTTACCGTCTATTGTTGCCGGCTGATCGTCCACATTCAGCGACGCCATCGCCTTTCGAATAATCGGGTAAAGATTGCTTTCCTCGAAAACGCGGCGCTGGAAACGGGTGGTAATGCCGTACCAGCCGGGCACATTCTGCCCCGCTTCCCCTAACCGGGCAAGGTTATAACCTTTGCCGCCAATCAGCAGTGGCGATGCCTGGCTGATATTGTTCTGATCGACAAAAAAGAGTTCGCTCATCATCATGATCCTCTGCTATAAGGCGATGGAATAGGCCCGGATAATTTCAACTGCCAGGGTCAGGTCAAAGGCAATAATGTATATTCCGGCATAGGTTTCCATTCGTTTGGCTGTTTGGGCGTTTGTCTTGAAGCGAAACTGGATAAGCCCGATCAGACAGACCAGGAAAAGAAGAATAAGGACGGCGTAAAAGAAAGGACTTAACCCCAGGTGACGACCAACAAACCAGACCATGGCCGTATCGATGACCCTGATCAGGACCACCAGGTACGCAGCTCCGTAAGTCCCGAAAATCTTGGAATAACTGTCAACTCCAGGAATCTCGTCCTCGGGGGCCCTGATCTTTCTGGAGATTTCCCAGTTGAAAGTGACAAAGAATCCGACAAAGGCATACAACCAGAACCAGGGGGGGGCCTGCCACGGGAACCTGCCGGTCGTAAAGCTGAATGCCACCAGGGCAAACAGCGGCATTATCAGCATGTGAGAGAAGGCATAGACCAGAAAATGGTGTTTGAGCCAGTTGCCGACAAAAAACTCCTTCAGCATTAACAGGGAAAAAGCAATGGCGATCAGTACGGCACAAAAGGCTTCCCAGCCCCTGATATAAGAGAGGATGAGTTCGGTTGCAATGGCGATAAAACCGATAACTTTGAGATGACTCAGGGTGATTATCCCCCTGGACAACAAGCGCTTCGGGTAATGTCGGCAGTCCTCCTCGTAATCCTTGTGTTCATCGAAAACTCTCAGATGGAGGAACATACAGAAGACCGTAATGGCACCCAGCAGGGTATGGCCGGAATATTTTACGGGATTACCGGGGTTTTCCAGAATCTGGGCCAGGAACTGGTTGGAGGAATAGTAAGAGACAATCAGCAGGCCGTGGTTTATCAACGGAAAACGCTCGGCTGAATAGGCAAGCAGCCTGGCGGGGAAAGGGCTGGAAATGGTTATTTCTTTTTTCATGGTCATATTTCACTATTTAGGATTTTTTCCCGTAAGGCAGGATAATCAATTTTCGAGTTATGCCGGGGGTCAAGCGGCAGAGCCCTCCGGGTGAAAATAACCCTGTCGGCCTCCAGCCCATGGTTTTTCAGGTTGGCGGCCATATTTTCATGGCTGAGACCGGCAGGCGGCGAACTGATTACTATCACCAGTTCTTCACCACCTTCAGCGGTGCTGATTCCTACGGCTGCCACCCGGTCAGCTTCCGGGATCCAGCGGGCAACTTGCTGCTCGATAAGCTGGGCATGCATCACCCTGCCTTGCCGGACGATGGTTGAGTGCAGTCGCCCCACCAGCCAGAACATGCCGTTTTCATCAAAATAGCCGGTATCGCCCATCCGGTGCCAGACCGTGCCGTCGGCAGCGACTACCTAGTTCTCGGCAACCGCCCGCCGATTATTATAGTAGCCGCTACAGACATGCTCACCGGCGACAATCAACTCTCCGGTGCCTCCCGGGGGTGCTTCTATCTCCGCCCAGCCTTTATCCAGGGTAACCGGCCCTTTAGCAATGGTGATTATCTTTGCCCGCAGGCGGCTTGTCACCCTGCCCATGCAGTAACCGTCACTTTCCCTGCCTTCCTCCGCCTGGCGGCGCTCTTCAAGGCTCAGATGCGCAACTGGTTCCGCCTCGGTGGATCCATATACTATTTCAAACTTCGTTTCCGGGAAAGCCCGGCGCCACAATTCCAGCTGACTGGAATCAACCGGCGCCCCGCCGGTAAGCACCCTGCGCAGGGGCAGGCCGGGGAGATGGTTCGCCACTACATATTCTGCAAGTCGACTTATAAAGGGGGGTGAGGCGGTACAGGTGGTTACCCGCCGGCTGAGAATCTGGTCACGGATCACTGCGGCATCTACTTCTCCCACCTTCCTGAAATCCATGGCCGGGATTACGGAACTGATCTGGCCGGCGATATTTCTCAGGGCAAACACGGGAAACATCGGCATGTCAATGTCCGACTCCAGATACGGAAATTCATCACTTAAGGCCCGGTACTGAGAAAACAGGAAACCATGCGTCCGGTTAGCCCCTTTCGGTGTTCCGCTTGAACCGCTGGTGAAAGTTATCAGGGCGGGGTCTGTCGATTTGGCATCATAAATCTGATTGTCACCCTTAAAACTGTCAACAAGCTCTCCGAGGGAATAGCGGGCCGGCAGTGAAGCAAATGTCGGCCCGGTGGTTATTGTCAGGGGGATCTGCAGCAGTTTCTTGCTGAAGAGCCTTAGCAGGTGACTCTTGCCAATCCCAATAAAGGCTTTGGGAGAGGCGAACGAACAGAATCCGGCAATCTGCTTATGACTGACCCACGGATCCACAAAGACCGCCACCGCCCCCATTTTGATTAGGCCCAGCAAAACAATATAGAGCTCTATCGACATGGGGATCATAATGATTGCCCGGTCACCCGGGACCAGCCCCCTGGCCTGGAGAGCGGCAGAGAAAGAGTCAACTCTTTCCCAGAGCTCTCCGAAACTGATCTGGCGGGTGTGTCTGTCCCGGCCTAGGGCCAGAGCCGTCCTGCCGGGAACCTCGGCCGCCGCCTTCCGGAGTAATTCGATCACGTTGAAGTTATCATTTGCCTGCACTGGAGAGCTCCGCTTCCTGAATATATTTCTCATAGAGCATGTATCTTCTTGACACTTCTCCCTCTCCTCCATCGAGCCGGCCGGAAGGGTTCGTCTCATGGATAAGGCACATGTTGGCATCTGAGAAACCAAGCTTATATCCCTCGAGGTAGGCCTTGTAAATCAGCGCCGGCCCGAGGCCGCTGCCATGATATTTTTTCAAAACTCCCAAGGTTTTCACATTGAGGGTATCAGTCTTCTGCCGGTTGTAGAGAAACTTTATTTTGCTCCACAGGTCCTTTTTCCCCCGGAGACTCCTGACCGCCTCATAATAATCCGGCAGGGCGAAAACAAAACCGCAGTACTCCCCCTCTTTATCGCTGGCAAACCAGATCAACTCCTCTTTGATAATCGCTGCCGCGCCATTATAGAGCTCTTTGAATCCCTGTCTGGAAATGTCGGTGTAGTAGAAATTTTCTGCAAAAATTGCCCGGGACAGGTCGTAGAGGATATCCAGCTCGGAGTCATAATCACGCTTTCGAAATGACCTGAAACGAAAACCGTTTTTTAAACATCTGCGGAAGAATCTTTCCTGGCTGGGGAGCACCTTCCCGAGTTCCGGGATATATTTGGAATAGTAGCCCGCCAGGGGCCTGAAGCCATAACGTTCCCAAAGTTCAGGGTAGTAATGGGGGTTGTAAGGCTCCATTAAAAACGGCGATCGCTCGAATGGCCCGATATTAAAACGGTACTTATGCCAGGTGTCGCCATCCATGGGGCCGACAACTTTCCGAATACCTTTTCCCCAAAGCCACTCCCGCCCATGATCAAACATGGCCTTGACAGGTTCAAAGTCCCTGCAGGCCTCAAAAAAACCGAACACCCCCGGCCGTTCTTGTTCTCCCGCCGGCGGCTGCCGGGGGATACTGACAACCAGTCTGGCGGCAACTTTGTTGTCTCCGCCCAGGACAATAAGGGGCAACATGGCCAGGGCAGAGCCAGTGTCCTCAAGGCAGCATCTGACTGAATCCGCCGAACTTTTTACATATAAGGGATCTGCTCCGTAAATCTTTTCCGGCAGCCCATAAAAGCCGGGCCAGTAGGCGGGCTCTTTATTCAGGTCAATGATTTTCATATCTTCAGAAATCCGGATGCCAGTTTTCAATTCCCGTTCCGCCTTGCACCAGGTAAAAGATGACGGCGGCCGTCATTGAAAGTTTCCAGAAGGGTGCAGACATAACCAACAGCTCCTTGTTACTTATCTTGTCGGCCAGGCAACAGTCATAGACATACATCGACAAAGCCGTAATAAACACCAATACAATCAGAGACGGAAATGGGATTTGCTCCAGGAAGATGGCCGTCACTCCGACTACGGTGAATGAGGTGATGGTGGCAACCAGGATGGCCGCAACAGTTCTGAACTGTTGTATTTTGCTGGACCAGATCAGGTGGGCCCAAATGCCGAAGCTCCCCGCCATAACCACTGTCAGCAGGAAAGAGCCATATAGCTCTTCATACAGGTCCGTGGCGTTGGCCAGAATCAGGATCATAAACGGGACAATAATGAGACGCAACAACGCCCGGGTCTCAATCTCCCGGTCAACATCAATCCCACTCAAAGCCCGGACCAGGCAGTAAAGAGCAAAGGCGGCAAAAATGGGGGTTCCCCAGTCTATTGACCCCAGGGACCAGGCCGCATAGGAAAAAGCTGTAAAGAGGATGGTGTCCCGGATACTGAAAATTTTCAAACCACCGCTGACCAGGGCCAGCAGGATAAAGATGGTGGTCAGACTCAAAGATTGGAAAGCAATCTCCGAGGTAGGTTTAGTGGTGATTTTCAGCAACACATAACAGGTTAAAATCGGCACAAAGAGATTATCCGTCCCTTTGATCGAGATGGCTTCGATGCCGGTCAGCAGCAAAGAGACAAGATAGGCGGTTAGAATACATGACAATAGCGGCAGGTCGGTCATGAGCACTAATAAGGTCTGTAGAACAATGAAGGTGATGGCCCAGAAAAAGAAAGACCCTTCCAGGCTTTTCGAGTCCTCCTTGCCGACCTGGAAACGGATTTTGCCAAACTTGCTGCCGATAATCGCCGCGACGGCGTCTGCCAGGGCTAGGATCAGAATTGACGAGAAATATAACCAGGGGCGGCCCTGGGATATATAAAACAGGCCGGAAACGGCAATGGGGAAATATTCGCTCCCCTTGCTCTTTCTGTCAACGTCACTGAGACAGTGGAGCAACCGGCTTTTCTCCCCTGCCACGAAAAAGCCGGCGAAAAGAAAGGCCATGCCTGCAACCACGAGCGGTGACGAGATAAAAAACGGGAAGAGAAGACAGCCCAGGCCGCCCAGAATGTGGACCACCTTCCTGGGCACCTCCGGAGAAGGCCTCTTTATCCTGGTCCAGGTTTCGGTCACAGCGACAATCGACAAAAATAATGCCGTCAGGATGACCGCTCCGAGGATATC
>JBDLIW010000017.1:0-9444 GCA_039714695.1 Thermodesulfobacteriota bacterium
TCTACGCCCGGGGCCAGACCGGCCAGCAGCTTCTGCTCGGCGCCTACGGCGCCCTGATGCGGCAGGTCAAAAAAGGCAAGGTCGAGGTCTTCTCCCGCCGCGAACTACTGGAACTGGTCATGATCGACGGTGCGGCCCGGGGCATTATCACCCGCAACATGCTGACCGGCACCCTCGAAAGACATGCGGCCCATGCCGTGGTTCTGGCCACCGGCGGTTACGGCAACGTCTATTTTCTATCGACCAACGCCATGTCAGCCAACGTTTCGGCGGCCTGGCGGGCCTATCAGCATGGAGCCGGATTCGCCAATCCCAGCTTCGTCCAGATCCACCCGACCTGTATTCCGGTCCATGGCGAACACCAGTCAAAACTCACCCTGATGAGTGAAAGCCTGCGGAACGACGGCCGGGTCTGGATTCCGGCCAATGCAGGGGATAAGCGATCACCGGCAGAGATTCCCGAGACAGAGCGGGATTATTATCTGGAGAAGAAATACCCTTCCTTCGGCAATCTGGTGCCGCGGGATGTCGCCTCACGCAATGCCAAGGAACAATGCGATCAGGGCAAGGGGGTCGGTGATACCGGCTTGGCGGTATATCTGGACTTCAGCGAGGCCATCAAGCGGGACGGGGCGGAAACCATCCGCCAGAAGTACGGCAACCTGTTCGATATGTACGAGCGGATCACCGCCGGCGACCCGCTACAGGAGCCGATGAAGATCTATCCCGCCGTCCATTACACCATGGGCGGCCTCTGGGTCGATTACAACCTGATGACCACCGTTCCCGGACTCTACGCCCTGGGTGAGGCAAATTTCTCCGACCACGGCGCCAATCGTTTAGGCGCCAGCGCCCTGATGCAGGGGTTGGCCGACGGCTATTTCATCCTGCCCTACACCATCGGCAACTATCTGGCCGGGATCGGGCCGGAAAAGGTCTCGATTGAGCATCCGATGTTCGATGAGACGGAGAAGGCGGCGGCGGACAAGACCGCCCGCCTGCTGGCAATCGGGGGACAGCGCACGGTTGATGACTTTCACCGGGAACTGGGCCTCTTGATGTGGGAGCATTGCGGCATGGCCAGAAACAGAGAGGGTCTTGAAAAAGCCCTGGCCAGGATTCCCGAGCTGCGGGAAGAGTTCTGGAACAACGTCCTGGTGCCCGGCAAAGGACCGGACCTCAACCAGTCTTTGGAACGGGCCGGCAGAGTTGCTGACTTTATGGAGTTTGCCGAACTGATGGTCGAAGATGCCCTGACCCGGGAAGAATCCTGCGGCTGCCACCTGCGCGAAGAGAGCCAGACGGAAGAACATGAGGCCCTCCGCAACGACAAACAGTACTCCCACGTCTCGGTCTGGGAGTACCAGCAGGACAAACGCCCCAAACTTCATAAGGAACCGCTTACCTTTGAAAATGTCGAGATGAGTCAGAGGAGTTACAAGTGAAGATTAACCTGACCCTGAAGATCTGGCGGCAGAGCGGACCAAAGGCTGAAGGGGGTTTCAAGACCTACTCCTCCGGACCGATCTCCACCGGCATCTCATTTCTGGAAATGCTTGACATCCTTAACGAAAAGCTGGCCAAAGAAGGTGAAGAACCGGTGGCCTTCGATCATGATTGCCGGGAAGGGATTTGCGGCACCTGCGGGTCGGTGATCAACGGCATTCCCCATGGGCCGGAAAAAAAGACCACCCTCTGCCAACTCCATATGCGGCATTTCAAGGATGGCGACACCCTGGTAATCGAGCCTTTTCGGGCCCGGGCCTTCAAGCTGGAAAAGGACCTGGTGGTCGACCGCAGCGGCTTTGACCAGATTATTCAGGAAGGGGGCTACGTCTCGGTCAACACCGGCTCGGCCCCCGATGCCAATAATATCCCGATCGGCCAGGATATTGCCGAACAGGCCATGAACGGCGCCGAGTGCATCGGCTGCGGGGCCTGCGTGGCGGCCTGCCCGAATGCCGCCGCCATGCTTTTCGTCAGCGCCAAGATCTCGCAGCTGGCCCTCCTGCCCCAGGGTCAACCGGAACGAAGCCAACGGGCCCTGGCCATGGTCCGCAAAATGGACGAGCTCGGCTTCGGTAACTGCAGCAACGAAAAGGAATGCGAGGCAGCCTGCCCCAAAGGTATCTCCATCAGAAACATCGCCCGCCTGAACCGCGAATTCCTGCGGGCGGCAATCTGTTCGGATGAAAAATGAGAAAGATAATTTTACTGACCAGCATAACCGTCTTCAGCTGGCTGGGCTGGATGCTTGGTGACCGATTCGGTCTGATGACCGCCTATCTGATGAGCTTTGGGGGCAGTCTGGTCGGGGTTTATGCCGGAGTCAAGCTGAACGGCCGGCTCGGCGAATAATCATTAAGAAAAAGCAGAAACGACAAAGCACCATCCATCCTGCACGAAATGGTGCTCCATCCACAAAATCAAAGGATGCTACTGCAGATAGCAGTTACCATCCTTCACTTCGATAGTTCTTTCTGAATAACGGCAGGAATCGGGATTGTGGGTAACCATGATTATGGTCTGTCCTTCTTTATTCAGCTGCTGCAGAAGCTTCATGATCTCTTCGGAAGTGGTCGTATCCAGATTACCGGTCGGCTCATCGGCCAGCAGAATCGGTGGATTATTGACAATCGCCCTGGCTATCGCCACCCTCTCCTGTTCACCACCGGACAGCTGATCCGGCAGCCTGTCGCCTTTATCTTCAAGACCAACCCTGGCCAACACGGACCTCGCCATCTCATCCTGCTTAGCGGGCGTGATACCGGTAATGGCCATCGGCATCTTGATGTTCTCCAGCACGGTCAGGTAAGAGATAAGCTGGAAAGACTGGAAGATAATACCGATATATTCGCTGCGGAAATCGGCCCGTTGCTCACTGGTCAACTCGTAGAGATCCAGGGAATCGACAAGCATCTGACCCCGGCTCGGATGATTGAGCCCCCCCATGATGGAAAGCAGAGTGGACTTGCCGGAGCCGGACTGGCCCACAATGCTGACAAACTCACCGTCATCAATGTGGAATTCCATGGTCCGGATTGCCGAGACCTTGGTCTCACCACTCTGGTAATCCTTACCGATAGCCCTCACCTCAATGAGGTGTTCAGTATTATCAATCTGTGCTGTAGTCATGTTATTCAACTCCTGAAATATTTATTTCATTCTGCCTCATTCTGCGCGCACTGTAAGCGCTTACAGGGCGGCAGATGCGAGGCAGAGGCTGGTCCGCTATACATCCGGTATGCGGACCCAGCCGATAACGAAGTAGATGCTGTGCTGCAAGCGCTTACAGGGCACGCAGGGCTTCACTCGGATCCAATCTACTGGCCTTCAGCGCCGGATAAAGACTGGCCAGCAGGCTCAGAGAAACAGCCAACAATACGGCCACCCCGCCCAGAGAACTATTAACACCGGCAAAGGCTCCATCCTTTATAACCAGGGGCATTACCGCCCAGGCCACCCCATTGCCACCCAGAAAACCGAGCAACCCGCCGATCATTCCTATCAGCATCGCCTCAAGGAGAATGATCTGCATAACATGGCCGCGCCGGAAACCGATTGCCCGGAATATCCCGATCTCGCGGGTCCGCTCGTTAACCGAACCCATCATGGTAACAAAGACCAGCAGGGAACCGATAAAAACAACCAGCAGGGCAATCCCGTAACTGAATGACTTGAACAACTCAATGGACTGCATTTTCGACAGCACCGCCTGTTGAAGTGCGGTAACCTTGCCCTCCGGGAATTGTTCGGCGATCTGCAGGACCATGTCAGAGATCGGACAGCCACGGCAAAAGGCGGAGATCTCGACCATCGAGATCTTGCCTTCCTTACCAAGCAGGGTCTGGATCTCATGGAGATTACCGATAACGATCCCGTCTTCTGCGCCACCGGTCGGTTGCAGCACCGCTGCGACTTTAAACTCCCTGCCGGCAATGTCCAGAGTCTCTCCGACCTTAATTCCGAGAGCCTGGGCCGCTTCGGAGCCGACCATCAGTTCTTTTGCTACCGGGACCTGTCCTTCAAACATCCACCAGCCCTTCAGCAGCAGTTCATCGTTGAAATTGGTGCCCATCAACAGGACCTTGCGGCCGTTAACTTCGGAACTACCGAGGATTTTCGGCACAACCGCCCCGAGATTCTTACTGTTTTTAATCTCGCGGATCAGTCCCATCCTGCTCTCTTCGAACTCAACGGTCTCGTAACTGACGCCGCCAACACTGATCCCGCCGTAGCTCAGAGATAAATTGTCGCTCTTCGGCACCATGACAATATTGGCACCAAACTGGTCGAGCCGCTCTTCGATATCCCTGGACATCGATTCGGTTATGGAAAGCAGGGTAACAATCGTCGCAATACCAATGAAGAGGCCCATAACCAGGAAGATCATCTTGCCCTTCCGGCGGCTCAGGTTATTGAATGATATATTATAAAGCTTCAAAGGCGGCCTCCTTCTCAAGAATAACCTTCCGTTCACGGTGCCCCATCCTGTTCAGGAGTTCAGCATCAAGGCCTTCACGACCAAAAACAACCTTGAATTTTTCCGGCCCGCTTTCGTGACGGTCAAAGGTGATAACAAGTCTTGCGTCATGGTTGTCGGTCAGGGCCGAACGGACCCCTGGCAAACCGCCAATCTCTCCGACAACCTTCTGCTCCCACTTGCCGGAATCAGCCAGCTTGTAGATAGCATCGTCAAGATTCTTGGTGCTGAAATAAGCGACGGTCTTCGGTACTGCCACACCGCCAAGCCCCAGTACGATCACTGTAGCAACCAGACCGGCTACAGCACCGAAACTCAACCCCCTGCTCCGGACTCCGAGAACCTTTTCCCGTTTGCTGCGATATTTTTCAAAATCGTATGCCATAATTCTTCCATCCATAAATTTTCTGTGCACTATCGGCCCGGGCTCTCCGGAGCCTGACGAAAACCGCCGCTACCGCGACTGCGCCCCTTGAAAATCCGGCGACGCAATTCATTCCAGGAATCAGCGACCGGGTTTGAACCTCCAGGGTTGGAGCACCCTGAACCACAACCGAAACCCGGCTTCTGAAAACTAACTGCCTTATCCTCAGGAATACCCTGACTGGAGACTACTGTTGCCTGGTAACCAAGCTTGCTGATCACTCCGGTGATCTCATTCGGGGTAACTTCCTGTTCATGATAAACGGTCACCAGCTCTTCGCGAAAAACAGCCGTCATACCGGTTACCCCGGGTACTTTTCTGAGTTCAGCATCGATAACCCTGAGGCAGGAGCCGCACTGCATGCCGGAAACCCGGGTCACGGTGCGCCTTAATTCAGCTCCATGGGCCAGCGAAACAAACAACAACAGCCCGGTAAATACGCTTGCTATTATCGATACTTTTTTCATATCAAAAACCTATTATCTACCGGTGTCGATCTAGCCCTTTTCCGGAGCAGGCGGAGGTACGGGAAGACCGCAGCCCCTTGGACCGCAGCCGCCGCAGCCGCTGGAACCTCTCTGGAGAGCAGGATTCCCGGGAATCTTGCCACCAGCTGCCTGGCTTACAACCACCTTGGCCGGATAACCGATACCGGTGATCGAGGCGGCGATCTTCTGCGGAGAAAGTTCTTCAGTGTGGCTAATGACAACTATTCCTCTGGACAGATCGGCATTCATGCCGGCCATGCCCTCGTATTGACGCAACTCCCCTTCAATGTTGGCCAAACAGGAACCGCAGGACAGATTGGACACCTGCAATGTTGTTTCCAGAAGATCCTGCCCTGAATTGGTGGAATTCTTTGCCGCAACAAATGAAATGGACAACGCAACCAGAACCGCTATCGCCCCAGTTATCACGCCCAGTTTAACTCTATCTTTCATCAGCTATGTTCCCCTCACAAAATGTTCTATTAAAGTTTCAGATCAATTGACCTGTTTTACAATTACCTTAACCCCGAATAAAAGCACAATGCATGCCAGCATCGCTGGACTCCGGCAACACCTTGTTTTTATTGGTAAAAAATAAATATTTTCTTTCCACCCCACACCCCGGAGTTTTGATTAACTATCTAAATGCAGAATATTCTCCAAACTGCTAATGAATATTCTTTATGACACCGTTTTTAAATGTCCGTTAAATCAAAAATGTATGAAATCCCCTTATGTTCTGATAAAATAATACTTTATTCGCTTATTCTAACCTCTACGATCAGAATTAAGGGCTTATGAAATATTTCTATCCTGAAAAAAGCAGCGCCCCGGCAACCGGACTTTTTTGGTTGCCGGTTGTTTTTTGCCTGGTGGTTCTCCTCTCTTCAGGATGCGATCGACAGGAAAAAACTCCACAGGTTTCCTTAACCGAGCGAGTTGAAAAGATCGAGCCTCCCCGAGGCAATATCGATCCTGACGCTGTAAAAATCGCCATTGCGGCAATGATTTCCCCCAAAGAAACTTACAACTCCTACAAAGAGCTGGTCAACCTTGTTTCAGAAAAACTTGGCCGCCCCATCCAGATTGTGCAGAGAAAAACTTATCAGGAAGTAAACGACCTTCTCGAACAAAACCTGATCGATGCTGCCTTTGTCTGTACCGGCGCCTATGTGAAGGGGCACGACAAATTCGGAATGGAGCTGCTTGTCGCCCCGGTCGTCAATGGCGCACCGCTCTACTACTCGTACATAATAGTTCATCGGACCAGTGTCATCACAGACCTGGAAGGCTTACGCAACAAAGAATTTTCCTTTACCGACCCGATGTCGAACACCGGCAAAGCCGCCCCGACCAGCATGCTGGCCGCGATGGGAGAATCACCAGAGTCATTTTTCTCTGAAACTTTGTTCACGTACAGCCACGATAACTCCATCAAAGCAGTAGCCCACAAAATTGTCGCCGGCGCCGCCGTTGACAGCCTGGTCTGGGATTATCTGCACGAAAAAAACAACTCCGACACTTTACAAACCAGAATTATTCAAAGATCCGAGCCGTACGGGATTCCTCCATTTGTTGCCGCTCCCGGAACCGATCCCGTTTTGAAAGAAAAATTGCAGCAGATTCTTCTGGAAATGCACAATTCTGAGAACGGCAAACAAATACTGCAGAAAATTATGATAGAGCGTTTCGTTGAGGTAAATGACGACATTTATGACAGTGTCAGAAAGATGAGTATGGGGTCTGCAAATAAATGAGGAAATTATCTGCAAAATTTGATTTTTTTAATAACATTTCTCTCCAATGGAAATTCTACGGCATTATCGCCGCCTTACTGCTCCTGACGGCCATAATTTTCACTCTGCTGATCGAGCGACAGATGCTCACCGCATTCGAAGAAGAGCTCTACACAGACGGTATTTCCATCGGCCGGTTAGTGGAAGCCAATTCGGCCAAACCAATCCTGACCAACGACATTGTCGCCCTCCGTATCCTCCTGACAACGTTCCTGGAGGCAGAAGATGGTTTGAAATATCTTTTCATCATTACCCCCGAAAACAGGGTTCTTGCCCATACCTTTGCAGGAGGTTTCCCTACCGACCTCATTGAATTGTCCACAACCACTGCCCCGGGCGACAAGATCAGCGAAAGAGATCTGGACACAGACATGGGCATGATCCATGAAATAATTGTCCCGATTATTGGGGGTGAAATCGGCTACGTTCACGTAGGCCTGTCCCCGGAGAAAATGCTTGCTTCAGTCTCCGCCACCAAGAGTGACCTGGTCAGAGTATCCGTCCTGCTCTTCATGTTTGGTTTAGTGGCCTTATTCATATTCAACCGCTTGATCTCCAGACCACTAGCCTCCCTGGTTGCCGCCGCAGGCAAAATAGCATCAGGGAATCTGAACGTAGAGCTGCCGGCAAGAGGAGATGACGAAATCGGCGCTCTGACTACATCATTCAACAAAATGGCCAAGGCGCTGAACGCCAATGCCGAAGAACGAGGAAGAATTGAAAAAGCCCTGCGAGACAGTGAAGAACTCTACCGCACCCTGATTGAAAATATTGATCTGGGCATAACCCTGATGGATACTGAGCATAATATCATCATGGTCAACTCGGCTCAGGCGGCAATGTTCAACCGCAGCGAAAAAAGTTTTACCGGGAAGAAATGTTACCGGGAATTCGAGAAAAGAGCAGAAATCTGCGATCATTGCCCCGGAGTCGAAGCAATGCTGACCGGTCTCCCTAAGGAACAGGAGGCGCAAGGGCTTCTGGACAGCGGCGAACACTTCACCGTAAGAATACGGGCCTTCCCAGTCAATGACGACTCGGGTATCCCTATGGGGTTTATCGAAGTTGTTGAGGACATAACCTCACAGCTCAGGCTGGAAGAAGAACTCCAGAATATCAAACATATCGAATCGATAGGCCTGCTGGCCGGCGGGCTCGCCCACGACTTTAACAACCTTCTTGCCGCCATCCTGGGCAACATCGAACTGGCAACAATCAACATTCCGCCGGAAGACTCGGCCGTCACAAGACTTAATGCCGCAGAAGAAGCATGCAATCAGGCAAAAAATCTAACGGAACAGCTGCTGACCTTTGCCAAAGGCGGCGCCCCCCGCAAAGAAACAACTTTCGTCCCTAAACTGCTTGACGATTCCTGCCGTTTCACCCTCAGCGGATCAGACGTCAAGTGGATCCTTGATGCCCCCGACGACATCTGGCCTGCGGATCTGGACAGTAACCAGATGGGTCAGGTCATCCACAACTTGCTTAGCAATGCTCTGGAAGCATCAAAACCGGGCGGCAAAATATTTGTCATCGCTGAAAACGAGGCGGTTGACAAATCTTCTGAACTCCCCCTGGCCGAAGGCAAATATATCAAAATCTCGATTGAAGACGAAGGGACAGGAATAAGCCCTGCAATCCTCCCCAAAATATTCGACCCGTATTTTACTACGAAAGAAATGGGCGCCACGAAAGGCACCGGACTTGGCCTGGCCACCTGCCGTTCAATAATCAAAAAGCACGGCGGACACATCAGTGTTCAGTCCCGGGAAGGGGCGGGCACTTCTGCAACCCTTTATCTTCCCAAGTCAGAACTTGAAAACTCCGAATTTTCCGGCGAGACTGCAGCCCCTGGCGCGAAATCAGCCCAGAACGAAAGTCACAAGATACTGTTGATGGAGGATGACCGGAAACTTGCAAAAACAACCGCTAACATGCTTGTTCATCTCCGGCATAAATTCGGAGTGGCACCAGACGGGGACGAAGCGGTCAGGCTTTACGAGGAAGCTCTCCATACTGACCACCCCTACAATCTGCTGATCCTTGACCTGACAATCCGTGGCGGAATGGGCGGCCACGAAACCCTGCAGAAAATCAGGGGAATTGACCCGGACGTTGCAGCCATCGTCAGCAGTGGTTACTCGGATGATCCCGTCATGGTTAACTGCCAGGAATACGGATTTACCTGCTCCCTGCCCAAACCATACCGGATAGTGGACCTGCAAAAGGCTATCCGGAAGGCTGCCGGCTGAT
>JBDLIW010000018.1:0-9170 GCA_039714695.1 Thermodesulfobacteriota bacterium
ACCACCGGTGGGCCGCGTTTGCGGAACTCCTGGCAGATCTCGTAGGACCTTGGGGCGAGTGGGGTCATGCAGGTCAGACCGATCAGGTCGGCATCGGTATCGTAGTCAATGTCATCAAAGGCTTCGTCAAGAATCTGTACTTCGTAGCGCTCGGGAGTATGGGCGGCGATAGTCGCCAGGTTAAGTGGCGGCAGGGCCAGAACTCTGACGTTTTCCAGGAGTTTGGTCCGGTAGGCGGGGCTGATCAAGAGAATTTTTTTCATGGCTGGTTCCGTTATTCGACAGCTTCGCTCAGATCCTGGTAGAGTTTCTCTTCCCGGTCGGCGCAATCCATTAAAATTTTTGCCATAGCTGGATAACTGTCTTCAGCATCAGCTCGGCCCTTGCAGTTCCTGGCGGCTCTGACGGCAAATTCTCGCCAGCGGTCGCCGATTGCGGTCATCCTTTCGGAAAAGGCCAGGAAGCGGTCATCCTCCAGATGGGGGGCGGCCTCTTGGAGAAAGGCGGCGTAAATAAAGCGAAAGCCAGCTCCGCCGGTACCGATTTCTTCCTGCATCCGGATCAATTGACCAAGATGAAGGAGGGCGTTTTCCTCCCCCAGTTTTTTCGGCCATTTCACAAGTCGCCGGGCCAGAAATCTGATGCCGGAGATGCCGATAATCGGCAGGGGATACTTCAGCATGCCCTTGGTCACCGCTCTGACCCCGTTTTTCACGGCCTTTGCCATATCCACCTGTTCCGGTACTTCGCTTAAGCAGTACATTTTTCCTTTTGGAGCCAAGGCTCCTTTAGCAAAACGGGCCTTGCGCAGATCGTCAGAGGCGCAGATCACCGGCTCCGGGAATATCGGATCGCTGATCAGATAGTTGTCGCCCTCTTTACCGAAAACCACCAGGTTGTGCATATTGAAATGGAAGCGGTAGGCGTCTGGAAAGTAGGGGAGCCACCAGGCCCCGGTCTGCAGGCCAACCGGGGTGCCCTTGGCAATGGTCTCGTCCAGAACCTGCATGGCCTGTTGCTGGTCCCGGAAATTGCGACTGTAGATCTTTACGCCAAGTTCTTTGGTAACCTTTTTAAAAATGGCTCCGGTTACCACCCGAAAGGTAGTCAGCGGCAGATGGTTGAGCCTGATGAAGGGGATATAGCCGAAAAAGAGGCCGGCGCCGATGCCGAAGGCCATCGCCTCCGTCAAGTCGATCCCGTAATGGGAAACGAGACCGGCGGTTACTCCGTTTTCGCAATGAGCGGACTGGCGGTGTTGGTATTTTATTTTCATCTTATTTGCTTTCGTGGCCGGGGATCTTCAAATCCTCAACCAGCGTGATGTCCTTTAATTGATCGATTGTTACCTTGAGAAGGCGGGCATATTTTTCGAGTATTTCAGGCTTCAGTCTGTTGAAAACTTTTGGTTTGAAATGCCGCCTGACTCGCCAGCGCATCATTCCCATGTATTGGGCAAGCAGAGGGAGGTCCATCAGATTTCTCGCCATATGGTAGGCGAGGGGCGAGAGCTTTCCATTCTGGACCTGTTGGCGGGTGGAGTCGATCTGCTCGGCGATTATGTCCCAAGCCTGGTAGTTGGAAATGTTTTTAGGTTCCCAGCCGGCGCTTGGCACCAGACTATAGCTGCCATCGTCATCTACCGCGTAAGTTACCTCTTTGAGGCCTTCCGCGATACCTTCGTCCTGGGGAACTTCGTCTTTTCGCATGGTGTTGGTCTTGGGTATATAGTTGTCATTGGTCAGGGAAGAGCCCCTGTTCTTATTACAGTAAGGCAATATATTAAAAGAATGCTTAAATTGCCAACCAGATTTACGTTTTCCAGGTTTTTGTAGGTTCGAGGTTCGAGGTTCGAGGTGCGAGATGGGGAGGGTCGCAATAAGTACATGGCCCTTGGCTTATATCCTCTCGACCTGTTCAGCCACGTCATTTCGAACGGCAACACCGGAGTGATCTTTTTTTACCGCCATCGCACGTCTGCAAGATCTCTCCCGTTGGTCGAGATGGCATACTTCTTTTATATGACAAACTTGATTTTAGCTATAGCCAATGATATGTTGCTTCGCTTAAAACCATAAACAAACATGCTTCTGAGGAGATACAGATGAGTGACCAGAATGAATTAACAGCCGTATTTGATACCAGCAAGGGCCCGATCAGGGTGAAGCTTTTTGCCGATAAGGTCCCGTACACCGTAGCCAACTTTGTGAACCTGATAAACCATGGCTTTTATAACGGGCTCAATTTCCACCGGGTGATCCCCGATTTCATGGTCCAGGGCGGCTGCCCCGATGGCAATGGCATGGGTGGCCCGGGTTATAATTTCGCTGACGAATTCGATCCGGAACTGCGCCATGATCGCCCGGGGATTCTTTCCATGGCCAACGCTGGTCCGAACACCAATGGCAGCCAGTTCTTCATTACCCACCTGCCGACAGCCTGGTTGGATGGCAAGCATGCGGTTTTCGGAGCGGTTGAGTCCGATGCGGATCAGGATGTGGTTAACGCTATAGTTCAGGGTGATGCGCTTAATGGGATTACCATTGAAGGTGATGCCGCCGGGCTGCTGGAAAAATGTGCGGATAAGATCGCTGAATGGAATGAGGCTCTGGGTTAGGCTTTTCCTGATTTAATTCTTTGCATTATTTAGCTATGTTTACGACGGTCGGGGTTTTCTCCGGCCGTTTTTTTGTAATAGAGGAGAAAGTTAAGATTTCAAAACTTCATCCACATAACAGTCAATCTTTTCCCTTATGTAGGGGCTTTCATATATAAATTCAACGCCATAAAAGTGATTTTGTGAATTTTCATCGAAAAATGAACGTACGATTCTTCCTTTTTCAATTGTGAAGTGGTGTTTTTTGCCGGTACTTGGTTCCGAAGGGAGGATATTAATTATTATATCGCTTAGTGGTGAATCAATCTCGTGTTGTTCCCCTTTGTAAAAATTACAGATTAACATGCCGCTGGAACTAATATCTCTTATTAAGTTTATTTCCAGAACGTCATCTATTTTTAATATAACTGTTGTTCCTGTTGGAGTAAGCGCTCTTCTGGCCCCCCTTTTTTCAGGGTATGAGAGTAAGGCGTTTTCACTCATTTGTTTGCCTCCTTACATGTGATTATTGCTAAGTATAAATGTATGAGGCAAACTAGGTAAATGGGGGAAAACATGTAATCTAATTACGGGAATACCCTATTCTCCGGCAGCCTAACAAAAAAACGAGGCTAAAGTTCGACAGGTTAAAACTTATTTCCTGCGGCCGGATTTTTTCCCGGTTTTTTTTCTCCCAGGGTCTGGCGCTTTTCTTTTACGGTGGGTGATACCTTCCAGAATCTGCCGCTGCTTCTTTCTGGCTGTGGTTCCCTTCGCCACTTGAATCTTCTTGCCGCTGTCGCGGTCCAGGCCGGTGACGTACATGGCCGTTGAGATTGTCCCGGGGGTGGGGGTGAAATCCTGGAACTGTCTGACTTCAAGCCCTATCTTTTTAATCCGTTCGCCAAGCCTTTCCATATCTTTTTCCGAACAGCCCGGATGGGAGGAGATAAAATAGGGGATGAATTGCAGCTTTCCCTTGCCGACCAGTTGCCGGCAGCGCTCGATAAAGTCGGGCAGCAGGTGGCCGCCGGGCTTATGCATCAGCCGCAGAACATTGTCTTCGGTATGCTCCGGGGCAATCTTCATACTGCCGGGCAGGTGTTTTTGCAACAGTCTCTTCAGTAGTTTGCCGGTTTTCAGGAGCAGTTCCATGCGCAGGCCGGATGAAACGAAGAGATGCTTTACCCCCGCTATCTTTTCACACTCGTCGAGCATCTCCAGAAAAATTTCTTCGTTAACTTCCAGGTTTTTACATAACTCAGGAAAGAAACAGTCGTGCTTTTTGCAGTTTTTTATCCGGCAGCTGGTGGCAAAGAGATTAGCGGTCGGGCCGCCGAGATCGCTGATGGTTCCCCGAAAATGTGGAAGAGCTGATAATTTTTTTACTTCGCTGGTAATTGAATTGACCGAGCGGCTGGTCACCAGTGGTCCTTGGTGGCGGGTTATCGCACAGAAAGAACAGTTTCCGGAGCAGCCCCTGACAATGGTCACCGAGTGGCGGACCATCCGCCAGGCTGGGATATCCGGGGTGTCCGGGTGGGGAGCCCCCTGGAAGGGCAGACTGTAGAGGTGGTCTAGTTCGTTCTGGGCCAGGGGCGCGGCCGGTCGGTTCTGCCAGAGGTACATGGCCTGCTGCTTCTGATATAACGGAGTGGTCGATAGCGAGCGGGCATGTTCGTCCACCGCCAGTTCGGCGGCCATGAAAGCTGCGGGCGTGTCCGATATTTCCTGCCAGGAAGGAAGAGGCTGAGGGGGGGCCAGATCAGCGCGCAGCCTGAATTCCTTTTCCGTCAGGCGCTCACAGGTGCCGGGTATTCCAGATAAGGGTTCTTTTTTATCAAGTCGTCTGGCGATGGAGAGGATTGCCTCCTCACCCATACCGAAAACCAGCAGGTCGGCTTTGGCGTCGGTGAGGACCGAGGCGCGGAGCCTGGCCTGCTGATAATCGTAATGGATAAATCTTCTCAGGGATGCCTCAAGGCCGCCGAGGACTATCGGCGCCTCCGGGTAGGCCGCACGGGCCAGGGAAGCGTAGCGAATCGTTGCCCGGTCCGGACGGCGGCGTTCTGATTTTTGTTTTTTTTCAGCAAAATAAGGGTTGCCGCCGGGTGAGTAGGAATCGTCATCACGCACCCGGGCATTGCCGGTGTAATTGGCGACAATCGAATCGAGGTTGCCGGCGGTAATTCCGAAAAAAAGCCGGGGGGCGCCGAACTTCATAAAATCCTGGTGGTCATGGTGACGGGGTTGGGCCAAAATTGCCACCCGGTAGCCGTGGGATTCCAGCCAGCGTCCGATCAGGGAGATTCCGAAGGAAGGGTGGTCCACATAGGCGTCTCCGGTGACGAGGACAATGTCAGGCCGCTCCCATCCCCTGGCCAGCATTTCCTTGCGACCGGCGGGCAGGAAGTTGTTAACGCTCTCTGATTTATGCGGCTTTTGCATCCGGGCAGGATATCATAAACGTCCGGTAAAGGCCATTGCATTGGCTGGTCCCCGATCTCGGCTAGTGAAATGTCAGCACATTGCTGTTAGCATGGATGCCGGAACAATTTTATCAACTGACGACAGAGAATATTCCCTATGTTGAAGGTCGTTTTCCCGGTTTCGGGAGTCAAAACCTGGTTGCTGCTGCCCTTTGCGGTGGCCATGGGCCTTGCCTATTTCGGTGCCATGGCCGGAGTGACGGGGGCGTTCCTGCTGCTGCCTTTCCAGATCAGCGTGCTTGGCTATACCGCAGCCGGAGTCTCGGCTACCAATTTTGTTTACAATGTTTTTGCCATCCCGGGGACGGTTACCCGATACGGTTTGGACGGGCGCTTGAACTGGCCTCTGGCCGCGGTTATTTCCACCGGGAGTTTACCCGGGATCGCCTGTGGATATTGGCTCAGGATTACTTATCTGACGGATCTCAGATACTTCAAACCCTTTGCCGGGCTGGTCCTACTGTACCTGGCCTTTCTTGTCGGCAGAGGGTTATTTGCCGGCAGCCCCAAGGAAGAAACCGTTGTCCCGGATAGGCAGGCCAGGGTAAAGACGATCAGGGTAGGGATATCCAGGATGGAGTACAGTTTCGCCGGTGGTGAATATTCATTCGATCCGAGGATTGTCGCTCTGGTGTCGTTACTGGTCGGCATTGCGGGAGGGGCCTACGGAATTGGCGGCGGCGCGGTCCTGGCGCCTTTTTGTATTTCGGTTCTGCGGCTGCCGGTCCACAGTGTTGCGGGGGCCTCTTTGTTCGGCACCCTGGTCTGCTCGCTGATGGGTGTGGCCGTGTACAGTCTTGGGGCGGTTAACGGTGCTGACTCTGCCCCTGATTTTCTGCTGGGAGGGGTGTTCGGGATTGGCGGAATGATCGGTGGTTATCTGGGGGCGAAAACCCAGAAGCATATCTCACAACGGCCCATAAAAATAGGTCTCTTTATCATCCTGATCGTGGTTGCCGGGAAATATCTGGCCGCTCTGTGGGGCTGATCGATACGTTAAGGACCCTCTGAAAAACTGGTCATCGAAGTCTTCGCTTATCTGCGAGGAGCACCCTGAAGGGTACAAACTCCGCGACGAAGCAATCGCAATGACTTATTTGATAGTTGATCAGGGGTTTTTTAAATATTTGGGCTAGGAATAATTATAGGACCCTGACTCTTTCTTTTCCTTCTTGCACTCGTACATCTGCTGATCGGCCTGGACCATCAGTTCTTCAATGGAATAAACCTTTTTCTGGTTGCATTTGACGGTGCCCATACTTAGCTGGATTGTGTATTCCCTGTGTTTCAGGGCGTTGGCCTTCTTCAGTTCGCTTTCCAGCCGTTTGATCACGGTTGCTTCGTTTTTCTTTTCGGCCCGGTTGGTGATCATGACGATGAACTCGTCACCGCCAACTCTGCCGATCAGGTCTGCCTGACGGAAGGTGTTTTTCAGGATGACGGCCGTTTCGACCAGGGCGTTGTCCCCGACCTGGTGGCCGAGATTATCGTTAATCCACTTCATATTATCGAAATCGGCGTAGAGTAAAAACAGCTGATCTTTATTGCGGGAGGAGACTTTCATCTGTTGATCCGCCAGGGTCATGAAGCCCCGGCGGTTGAAAAGGCCTGTCAGTTCATCTGTAATAGACATATGGTGAAGCTGCGCTTCGTAATTTTTCCGTTCCGTAATGTCATGCATAAAGACGGTGAGCTCCTGCCGATCTCCGACTCGGGTCAGGGAAACCGCAAGTTCCACCGGTACTTCAAATTCGTCGCGGTAGAGGATGTTGGTCTCGATCCGTTTACCGAAATTTTCTCCCAGGTTACCGCCCAGGACCTGGTGCAGAAAACCTTTGTGCTTTTTTCTCAATCTTGACGGCATCAGGGAAAAAATAGGTTTGCCGATAATTTCATCCCGGCTCCATCCGCAGAGCAGCTCTGCCTGGCTGGGCCACTCGATGATCTGAGCCCGGTCGTTAACAACAATGATGGCATGGATGGCGGACTCAAGGATGGCCTGGAGGCGGGTGTGGTCGGCTTTCAGCAGGCCGATGTCGTGCCGGTGCCCTGAGACTTCATTTTCGAGTCCCGTGATCTTCTGTTCCAACTCTTCGTAGGTTGGTTTACCGGTCACCTGCTGCTCCTATGTTTGGTTGTGTGAGGGCCGTCTGCTCCTTGCAGAGTTGAGGCCTGGTTGATGCACTTATCCTGCGAGTTATGCTTTAGTCCCCCGCTTAATGAGAACCGCCTAATCTTACGATTTTATAATGGCTGGAGAGAGATGGTCAAGTTATATTTTCCCGACAAGGAGGGGTAATAGTTTGTTGGGAAAATTTTCCTAATCCACGTGTCCGTGGTTTGGCGGCAGGATCAGTCTGTGGCCGGCAACTTGCCGATTTTTTGCAGACCGGCCAGCAGGACAAAGCGGCCGAGCGGCACGACCTCGCAGGGGAGACTTTCCACAAAGAGGCGATTGTCGCACAGGCCACCGGAAAGGTACATTTTTTCAGGGGAGCCGGCGAAGCGAAAGGCGTTGATGGCAATACCCTTTACAAAGGAGGCAACTGCGGCCGACTCATCCATCCCGGAGGTTATTTCATCGAAGATGCTGCTGATGCCAAGGACCCCGCAGGTTACGGAAAAAGTCTTGTCCGGGATCGGCAGGGTGTTGAAATCCAGATTGTAATAATTCTCCAGCAACTCGATGGTAAAACCCATTGAAGCGCCGCATTCGGCGTTCCAGCCCATGTCCTGGAGTTTACCGTCGCGATATCTGATGTATTTGATGTCGCGGCTGCCGCAGTCCAGGAGCAGATAGTTATCATCGTCGATCAGCGATTCCCCCCCGCGGGCCAGGGCAATCAGTTCATTGACGTAGTGGGAGCTGAATCTTTTCCCGTTATGGCCGGTGGCCAGGTCTACCTTCAGATCGCGGTCAAGTTCCTTGGTTGCCCGCAAATATGGAACCGGCTCCGGGGCAGTCAGATCAATGAATTTTGTATAGGATGTTCCGAAGTCGGCCAGAATCATTTTTGAACTCCGGAAAGTTCCAGAAAGGCCTGGATTTTGGCCTTGGCGCTGCTGCCGGTGTGGACATCGATGTCAAGATAGAGGGCGTGTGGATGCTGACGGGCGAGAAGCCTCGCCAGGGCGGTCTTGGCACAGAAGGACTGGGAAAAGAAAACCGTAGGGATATCCATATTGTTGTGTGCTTCCAGGGCGTCGTTGGCCGGGGTTTTGTTTTCCATGCAGCGGGTCCAGCCGTAGACGTGGGTCGTATCGGGGAACAGGGAAAGAATTGAAAAATCTCGCGGCGGCACCCCCCAGAAGCCGGCCGTTGGTTTGCAGGGCGGTGGCGGGTTTTCCGGCAGAGAAGGTGACTTGACCCTTTCGGTTATGGTCAGAAATTTATCCGTCAGACCCATTTGGGTCCGGCAGAAGGGATGGCCGAATGGTTCCCTGTCCGAGTTGACGGTGCGAATTATCGGAATATCCATACTGTGCTCAAGAACCGTTGCCACATGCATGGCGCCGTCGCATTTCCCCGGGCCGGTATCAATGAAAATCGCGTCAAGATCAAGGTGCATGGCATTGAGGACAACCGTTCGCAATATGGCACAGTATACCCTAGGCAAAAGGGAGACGGTGCTTTCCATGTCTTCAAGGACCAGCATGGCATCCAGGTCGAGTATTTCAATCCGGCGCTGATTAAGTTCCCGGATTACCGCGAGGGGAGGGACCCCGACGATTCCTGCCTTCTGAAAATTAGATTCATTCAGGAACGCGCTGATTTCTTCTGTAGAGGGCAGGGTAATCATTGATCACATTGGCCTTTTGCTCAGGCGATTGAGCATAAAAAATCCGAGCATCCCTGTCAGCAAGTGGACCGACCAGGAGGCAAGAAAGGGGCTCAGGCCATAGGCTTTGATCATTGCCTGGGAGGTACTCCACCAGCCCCAGGCGATAAAGGCCATAATGCAACTGAGGGGTATTGCCAGCGACAGGTCTTTATGCCAGCGTTGGTTGGCAAGGACCAGCACGGGCAGTCCCAGTAAGATCAGGGGGAAGCCGAGGAAGATGTAAGAAAGTCGGCGATTGAGGTT
>JBDLIW010000019.1:0-9150 GCA_039714695.1 Thermodesulfobacteriota bacterium
CGCCTTTCAGTTTTATTATCAGGAGAACCTGGATGCCCTCTGCCGGGAGGGAGCTGAACTCGTGGAGATCAATGCCCTTACCGCCGAGGAGTTGCCGGCCGTCGATGGACTGTATATCGGTGGCGGATTCCCTGAGACCAGCGCCAGGGAACTGGCGGCCAATACCTCTTTCCTGGCTTCCGTCAAAGAGCAGGTAGAAAAAGGGCTGCCGGTCTATGCCGAGTGCGGAGGGCTTATCTATCTTGGCCGGGAGATGGTGGTGGAGGGAGAGAGCTTCAGCTTGGCGGATGTTTTTCCGGTATCCTTCAGCTTAAAAAGGAAGCCCCAGGCCCATGGCTATACAAAGTTGAGAGTTACGGTCGAGAACCCTTTTTACAGGATCGGCACCGAAATAAGCGGTCATGAGTTTCGCTACAGCAGGGTTGATGACTGGCCGGAGGAGCCGGGCATGCTGGCCCTTGAAATGCAACGCGGGGTAGGCTTTGTTGCCGGGCGCGACGGGTTGCTCTACAAGAAGACCCTGGCCCTTTATACCCACGTGCACGCCCTGGGGACAAAGGAATGGGCCCCAGGGATGGTAGCTGCCGCCGCAACTTACCAGAGAGAAAGAAATCAGGCCTGAGGATAATTACCCAGGACTTTTACTTCAATGTTCTGTTTTGTCTCCTGATCTGGTTCCGGCTCGGTCCAATGGATGAATGCTTCCAGTACCCGGCTGAAGGCGCCGTCATCCTCCTTGCATTTAGCGCAGATTTCCGTCGCCGAATCACGATAGATAACAACTTTACTGGCCGGCTCACCCTCTTTATCAACGGCGGCCATCTTCCGGCAGCCGCATTCGAGTCTTACTACTGCCACCCCGATCCCGTCCGGGCTTCCTTCAAGGATGCCTTCGATCATGGCCTGCTCGTTTTTCTGGGCGACCATTTTCGGGGTCGGAGAAGCTGGTTTTTTCTTTTTCTTTAACTTCATCGTTCTGCCTTGCTTTGAGAGTTATGTGTGCTTACTGTCAAGGATGCCGAATAGTGATTTCGCTGCACTGTAAAATATCGGTCAATTATGGTCAATATGAACCTGTGCACGGAAGTCACTAAGTTGCGGCCCATGGTTTTTTTATTGACAAAAAAACGGCGGTGAATTAGAGGGATGTTAGCTGGTATTTATGCTCTGTGACGTTAATAAAAAGCGAAAACTAAGCATATCGTTTAACCTATTAAAATCATTAAATTTTTTATGGAGGATTAGTTATGTGGCAGGTAGAAGTCGATACAGACAAATGTTCAGGTGATGAAGAATGTGTAAACGCTTGTCCGGCTCAGGTTTTTGAGATGACAGACGGCAAGGCCGATCCCGTGAATGTGGATGAGTGTCTTGGCTGTGAGACCTGCGTTGAGGTTTGCCCCGAAGGCGCCATTACCGTAACCGAGGTTTAAGGCCGGTTGCTGTAATTTCCAGATTTGGAAATTTGGGCCTGTCTCCGCTTTAGCTGGAGCCAGGCCCTTTTTTTTATTGCTCCTCGTAGACCACCCTTGATCTTAGAGGAATGTGGCTTTATATGAAACTCAGCTTAGCAACTGGATCGGAGTTTGCGCTTACCTCCGGCTGAAAACATGCCGGGATGACGGGCCGAAAGTTTTAATCGTCATTCCGGCAGGCTTCTAGCCGGAATCCAGGAATCAACGAGCAGAAAAAGATTATTAGCTGAGTTTGCTTAATAGCCCACGTAGAGAGATTATGCCTTTAGCCCAACTGAAACCAAATGCTTCCCTCAAAACCAGGATCTTCATGGCTGCTTTGTTGTGGAGTTGCATCGGCCTGATGCTCATCGGGCGTGGGGGTATGGCCATAGCAGGGACTGGCTATGAATGGCTCATTCCGGTCGCTTTGCTGCTCGGATTTGGCAAATCATGGGCGATACTCGACAGGGTAGCGGTCAAGAACATGGTGCGTATTTTCGAGAAGGGGGAGTATAGTTGTCTGGGTGGGATCTATTCTTGGAAAACCTGGGCTCTGGTTGCGGTAATGATCGTCACCGGAAAATTGCTAAGGTCCTCGTCATTACCGGTCTGGCTGGTTGGGGCGCTATATGTGGCGGTGGGATGGAGTCTCTTCTGGTCAAGTCGTAAAGTATGGTCAAGACTTAGGAGTTTACCGGAGCAGGTGCCTTCTGCAACCAAAGACGAGCAGCTACCGTGAACAGCAAAATCGGATCATATAATCGGGTCGGGATAGATCTTGCCGCCCTGGCCGCCAACTACCAAGTCATGCAGAATGCAGTCGGCGCCGGGGTCAAGGTGATGGCAATCGTCAAGTCTGATGCCTATGGCCATGGCCTGCTGCCGGTTACCAAGGCCCTTTACGACGCCGGGGCAAGAAGCTTCGGGGGTGCGGAAGTTGCAGAAGGGGTGTTGCTCAGGGAAGCCGGGATCAAAGGTGAAATCACCATTCTCCTTGGGGCGGACGCCGAATTTCTACCGCTGATATTTGAGTACGACCTGCAGCCGGTTGTCGTTGATCTTGAAAACTTGAAGATGCTCTCCGGATATGCCGTACAGCACAACCGGCAGGTGAAAATCCATCTGAAAATTGATACCGGCATGGGCCGCCTGGGGATTATGCCGGAAGATGTTCCCGGTTATCTTGACCTGTTGGCTAAGTTACCCGGGGTAAGCCTGGCCGGTGTGATGAGCCATTTTCCCCGGGCCGATGATCTTGATGATCGTGGTTATACCGAACAGCAGAATCGCCGTTTTGCCGAAATAGCCGCAGAGATCAGGCAACGGTTTGAGGTGGCGGCAGTCCATATCGCCAACTCGGCGGCAATTATGAATTTTCCGGAGACGCATTGTGATCTGGTCCGTCCGGGGATCTCTCTGTATGGCTGTTTTCCTGGCCCGGAGATGGTTGGGCATGCTCTGCGGCTGCAGCCGGTGATGTCCTTTAAAACCCGGGTCCTGCAAGTGAAAGAGGTGCCGGCCGGTTATGGGATCAGCTATGCACATACTTTCCTGACCGAACGGCCAAGCCGCCTCGCTGTGCTGCCGGTTGGCTATGCTGACGGTTATCTCCGGCGAATTGCCGGGCAGGCCGAAGTGATCATTAATGGTTGTCGGGTCCCGATTCTGGGGCGGGTCTGTATGAATGCCTGCCTGGCGGACATTACCGATCTCGGCCAGGTTGAGGCCGGGGATGAAGTGGTTCTCATGGGGCGCCAGGGAGAGGCGGTTATCACTGCCGATGAAATTGCCCGGTGGTCCGATACCATCAGTTATGAGATTTTATGCCTGTTTGGTTCCAGCAATCAGCGGGTTTATTTGTAAATTAAACTTGCTGCCTTGATGTATTTGTTTGAGATTTCGAGCTTTGATTGTCGTAGATGATAGACTGCGTAGTGGTAGGGAGTCAGAAGCCAGGAGTCAGAAGCCAGGAGAAAAAGACTGAAAAGTAACTCCATTCTGAATTCTGACTCCTGGCTTCTGAATTCCATTTGGCTATAAATTAATCGCAATCTGTTTAGGGTCGTTATGCCGGAACAGGCTTGATAGCATAAAAACAAGTTTAGAGAAAAATATGATCAGGAATCGTCTAAGAGAAAGACTGGATAAGTGTTTCAGCGCAGGGGTTACCGAAGGGCTCTGGTCCGAGGGAGCCGCGGGCATCTATACGGTTGAGGAGCCCAAGCAGGTGTCCCATGGTGATTTTTCGACCAATATGGCAATGATTGTCGGTGGTCGCGAGAAGAAAAATCCCCGGGAGATTGCCGGGCTGCTGGCCGAAATGATGGCCGCCGAAACCGATCTGGTTGCCAAAGTGGATGTGGCCGGCCCGGGTTTTGTGAACTTCTTCATCAAACCGGAGGTCTGGCAGTCTGTCCTGCCGGAGGTCTGTCGGCAGGATGATAAATACGGTCTCAGTGAGAAAGGCAAGGGGCGCAAGGTGCTGGTTGAGTTCGTCAGCGCCAATCCTACCGGACCGCTCAGTATCGGCCATGGGCGACAGGCGGTGCTGGGTGATGCCATTGCCCGTCTGCTGACCGCCACCGGCCACCAGGTGACCCGTGAGTATTATTACAATGATGCCGGTCGGCAGATGCGGGTTCTGGGTGAGTCAACCCGGGCCAGATACCTTGAACTGCTCGGTCTGGCCAGCGAATTCCCTGAGGATGGCTACCAGGGTGACTATATAAAAGACATCGCCGCGGAACTGGCGCGGGAGAGCGGAGAGAGCCTTAAGGATGTTGAAGATGTTACCCCCTTTAAGGAAGCGGCCGAGAAGGCGATCTTTAAAGACATCAACAGTACCCTGGAACGGCTGGATATTCATTTCGACAATTATTATAACGAACACACCCTGTATGATGACGGGTTGATAGATGAGGTGGTTGGTGCCCTGCGGGAAAAGGGTCTGGTCTACGAGCAGGATGGGGCGGTCTGGTTCAGGACCACCGAGTTCGGCCATGATAAGGACCGGGTGATCATCAAAAGCACTGGTGAGCCTACCTACCGTCTGCCGGATATTGCTTATCATCGTGAAAAGTTCAAGCGCGGTTATGACTGGATGGTCGATATTTTCGGCTCCGATCATATCGCTACCGTGCCCGATGTCCTGGCCGGGGTGCAGGCCCTGGGCTACGATCCGGAAAAGGTCACCGTGGTGCTTCACCAGTTCGTCACCCTGATGCGGGATGGCAAGCAGGTGAAGATGTCGACCAGGAAGGCAACTTTCATCACGATTGATGAGCTTATCGATGAAGTGGGGATCGACGTGGTCCGCTTCTTTTTCCTGATGAGGAAAGCCGATAGCCAGCTGGAGTTTGACCTTAATCTGGCCACCCAGCAGAGTCAGGAAAACCCGGTATACTACATGCAATACGGTCATGCCCGGTTGGCCAGTATCAATCGGAAAGCCGTGGAGAAAGGGGTAGAGCGGGGCGAGTTGTCCGGCGCGCCGCTGGAGCTGCTGGTCGAGCCCGAAGAACACAACCTTTTAAAAGCAATGGCCGCCTGGCCGGAACTGGTGGAGAGCGCCGCCCTGGGTCTTGAACCGCACCGGGTAATATTTTTCATGCAGGACCTGGCCGGCCAGTTCCATAGTTACTATAACAAGCACCGGATCATCGGTGAAAACAAGGAACTATCCCGGGCCAGGTTATGGCTGGCCGAAGGAATCAGGGTTATACTGAGGAACGGCTTGAACCTCATCGGGGTTAATGCTCCCGAGAGTATGTGAATCGATTATGGCTGCGATCAAACGCAAGAAAGGCTTTTCGATTAAATTCAACCTGACGGTAACCGGCTTGCTGGGCGTCGGGGTTGTCTGTTTCTGCATTTTCCTGTGGATGTTTCTGCTGGGTATCTGGGCTGGCCAGACCGTGCTTACCGCCGGTAAGTATGAAGCAACCGGGGTAAGGAAAACGGAGCTGCAGTCTCCGCCGCCCGCAACCAAGAAACCTGTGGTCCAGGCTCCGAAAGCTGTGCCCCATCCCAGTGTGAAAAAGCAGGCAAAAAAGCAGGAGAAGCAGAAAAAACTGAAGGTGGTCGCCAGGCGGGAGCCGGCCAAGGCAGCACCCGAGCCCGAAGAGGATCCTTCTTTCTTTGCTGTTCAGGTCGCGGCGTTTAAGGATAGTGGATTGGCCGCTGAAGCAATAAAGACCTGGAAGAAAAAAGGCTATGACGTCTTCAGCCGTCCGCCCGAAGGAGCGGATGACAAGTTTACCAGGGTTTATATCGGCAGGTTTGACAGCATGGGGGCCGCCAAAAAGCAGGCGGGTTCCCTTGAGAAGAAAGAGAAGATTAAGCCGTTTATTGTACTGGTCCCTGCCGACTAGCCCATATATTTAACGAGCCAATATAGCCGGATCTCCTTCGTCATCGGCCTTGTCGCGTAAACAATTACAGCGACAAGGTCTCTTCCTCGGATAGCCAGCCATCTTGGCCCGTTAAATATGCGGGACAGAGACCGGGATATCATGATTTTCATCTGGCTTCTGCTAAGAAATACACGTTTTTACTGGCAAATCTTGACCTGGGGGACGTCCTGCATTATTCTTTCCCGGCCTGTTTAGGTTGTTTTCGGGATTAGCTGAACAAGAAACCCGGTTGTTGGCAGCGATATCCCGGAGATTGTGCCCCTTATAACCACTCTTTAGAGAAGTTGTTAATATTATGATCCGTAGAGCCCGCATCAGCGATGTTAAGAAAATACATGAGATCCTCCAGCATTTTTCAGACAAGGAACTCCTGCTTGGCAGGTCACTCAGTTCTTTGTATGACCAGTTGCGGGATTTTATCGTCTATGAGGATTCGGAGCAGGAAGGTTCGATCGTAGGTGTTTGCGCCCTGCATGTCTGTTGGGAGGATCTGGCGGAGATTCGCTCCCTGGCCATTATCGAAGGGAAACACGGCCAGGGGATCGGCTCTGAAATGGTGCGGGTCTGCCTGCAGGAAGCGGCAGACCTGGGCATAAGCCGGGTGTTCACGCTGACCTACCAGCCGGGATTTTTCAGCACGATGGGATTTAGAGGAATCGACAAGGGAGAGTTGCCCCATAAGGTATGGAGCGATTGTATCCAGTGCCCCAAGTTTCCCGATTGTAACGAGGAAGCGATGATCTGGGAAGATAATCAGGAGTAAAGGAATATAATGTTAGGAAAAGTACTTACCAAGGTTTTCGGCAGCAAGAATGAAAGGGTCCTGAAGCAGCTCGGGCCGATGGTTGATGCCATCAACGGCCGGGAGGAAGAAATCAGGAAGCTGGACGATCAGGCCCTGGCCGCGAAGACGGTTGCCTTCAAGGAGCGGCTGGCCAAGGGTGAGCCCCTCGATAATCTGCTGACGGAAGCCTTTGCCGTAGTCAGGGAAGCGGCCCGCAGAACTGTGGACATGCGGCCTTTCGATGTGCAGCTGGTTGGCGGTATTGTCCTCCATCAGGGCAAGATTGCCGAGATGAAAACCGGTGAGGGTAAGACCCTGGTCGCTACCATGCCGGTCTATCTGAATGCCCTGTCCGGTAAGGGGGCACATGTAGTCACCGTCAACGATTATCTGGCTTCGCGTGATGCCGAATGGATGAGTACCGTCTACAGCTTTCTGGGCATGAGCACCGGGGTGATCGTTCATGACATGGAAGACCAGGATCGCAAGGCGGCCTACGGCAGTGACATAACCTACGGCACCAACAACGAGTTTGGCTTTGATTACCTGCGGGACAACATGAAGTTCGCCGCAGAGGACTTCTGCCAGCGCCCCCTGAACTTTGCCATAGTCGATGAGGTGGATTCGATCCTGATCGATGAGGCCCGGACGCCGTTGATCATCTCTGGGCCGTCTGATATGTCCACCGAACTGTACCAGAGAGTGGACCGGCTGGTTTCCAATTTCAAACGGGAGGAGCATTTCACCATCGATGAAAAGTCCCGGGCTTTGTCCCTTACCGACGAGGGAGTCAGTAAGGGCGAGGGTCTGCTGGGCGTGGAAAATCTGTATGATCCCAAGAATATCGAATGGCTGCACCACCTCAACCAGGCCCTGCGCGCCAATTTTGTTTTTGCCCGGGACGTGGATTATCTGGTCCGGGACGGCGAAGTATTGATCGTCGATGAGTTTACCGGCCGGGCCCTGGCGGGTCGTCGCTACAGTGACGGCCTGCACCAGGCACTGGAGGCCAAAGAAAAGGTCAAGGTTGAGAAAGAGAACCAGACCCTGGCCTCGATCACCTTCCAGAATTACTTTCGGATGTACGATAAACTGGCCGGCATGACGGGTACGGCGGATACCGAGGCGGTCGAGTTCAAGAAGATCTACAACCTGGATGTGGTGATGATTCCCACCCATAACACCATGGTCCGCAGCGATTATCCCGATTCGATCTACAAGAACAAAAAGGCCAAGTTTCGCGCCGTGGTCAGGGAGATCAAGGAACTTCATGAACAGGGGCGGCCGGTGCTGGTGGGCACCATCAGTATCGATATCTCCGAGCAGATCTCGAAGATGCTCAAGAAGGCCGGGATCAAGCACTCGGTACTCAATGCCAAACATCACGAGCACGAGGCTGAGATTATCGCCGAGGCGGGTGAACGGGGGAAGGTCACCATCGCCACCAACATGGCCGGCCGTGGTACCGATATCAAGCTGGGTGAGGGTATTGCCGACCTGGGAGGCCTGCATATCCTGGGGACCAGCCGCCATGAGTCGCGTCGGATCGACAACCAGTTGCGTGGTCGGTCCGGACGTCAGGGTGATCCGGGCTCATCCCGGTTTTTCCTGTCGCTGGAGGATGATCTGTTGCGGATCTTCGGTTCCGACCGGATCTCGGGCATCATGGATAAGCTGGGCATGGAAGAGGATGAACCGGTTGAGCACAATATAATCAGCAAGGCGATTGAAAACGCCCAGCGCAAGGTTGAGGGCCATAACTTCGAGATTCGTAAACATCTTCTGGAATATGACGATGTCATGAACAAGCAGCGGGAGGTGGTCTACAGCCAGCGGCGGGAGATCTTGGAGAGTAAAGATATCAGCGGTCTGGTTATGGAGATGCTCGAAGATCTGACCGACCTTATTATCAATGGAGTTGTTGATCCGAAACTCTCTTCGCACGACTGGGACTGGGACAGCCTGATCGAGCAGATTCATGCCATGTTCGGGGTTACCCTGGAGTTCAGTGAAGAAGAAAAAAACAGTGCCAAGCTCGACCAGCTGACGGATAAAGTGATCGGTATCCTGAAAGGGGCATATGGCGAGCGGGAAGCGGAGAATGGCGTTGATAATATGCGCCATCTGGAGCGGCTGGTTGTCCTCCAGATCGTTGATCAGCACTGGAAAGAACACCTGCTCAACATGGATCATCTCAAAGAGGGCATCGGTCTGCGCGGTTATGGCCAGAAAAACCCGCTCAACGAGTATAAGCGGGAAGGTTTTGAGATGTTTGTTGAGCTGATGGATACGATCAAACAACAGACCATCAGCAACCTGTTTCTGGTCCGGTTGGTCCAGGAAGATGAGATTGAACGATTGGCCCGTGAGCAGCGGGAAAAGAAGCAGGAGATGGAACTGCGTCACGGCGAAGAGGCCGGGGATCGCAAACCGGTCAAGCGCGAGGGCGAAAAGATCGGCCGGAACGCGGCCTGTCCCTGCGGGAGTGGTAAGAAGT
>JBDLIW010000020.1:0-9122 GCA_039714695.1 Thermodesulfobacteriota bacterium
TCCTCGCACCTCGAACCTCGTCCCTCGCACCTCGCCCTTCTCTTTTTAATCACAATATCGTGATAAACGCCATATTTGTATCACTATTTCGTGATATTTTCTGACCGCTCCTGACGGCCTCTTTTCAATAAAAACTGTATTACAAGTAGATAGCCACTCCGCGCAAGTTTGGCACGGTTATCGCAAATTATTCCTGAAATCGTACTCAACGGTGAGTTCGCAATACCTTAAATCTGATTCTTATCATCTTTGCGGAGGGATGAAAAAATGATCAATACAGGCGATACTGCCTTTGTTATGGCTGCGGCCGGGCTGGTGCTTTTGATGACCCCTGGGCTGGCCTTGTTTTATGCGGGGATGGTGCGCAGAAAGAATGTGCTCGGCACCATCCTGCAGAGTTTTATCATGATCTCGCTGGTCAGCATCGAGTGGGTATACCTGGGCTATACCATGTCCTTCGGGCCCGATGTCGGTGGTTTTGTCGGTGATCTTTCCTGGTTCGCCTTGAACGGAGTCACTACTGCACCAAGCCCCGATTATGCGACCACAATCCCGCAGACAGTCTTCATGATCTACCAATGCATGTTTGCGATCATCACCCCGGCCCTGATCACCGGCGCTTTTGCGGAGCGGGTGCGTTTTGCGCCTTTCCTGGTCTTCAGTCTGGCCTGGACGATTCTGGTTTATAACCCGGTCTGCCACTGGATCTGGGGGGCCGGCGGCTGGCTTGGCGTCAAGGGCGTCCTTGATTTTGCCGGCGGCCTGGTGGTGCATCTGACCTGTGGCATGGCGGCGTTGGCGGCAGTGATGGTGATCGGTCCCCGCAAGAACTTTGGGCGGGCCAATTTCATGCCCCATAACTTGACCATGACCCTGCTGGGCACCGGGTTGCTCTGGTTCGGTTGGTTCGGGTTTAACGGCGGCAGTGCCCTGGCGGCGAACGGAGTGGCGGCTACCGCCTTTGTCGCCACCCACCTGGCCGGGATGGCCGGCATGGCGATGTGGACCGGTATGGAATGGTGGCGCGATGGCAAACCAACTACTCTGGGCGCGGCCTCCGGCGCCATCGCCGGCTTGGCCACTATTACTCCGGCGGCCGGTTTTGTCGGACCCAATGCGGCTATTTTCATCGGTCTCCTGGCCGGTCTCTGCTGCTATCTGGCCGTATCCTTCAAAAACAGGATCGGTTTTGACGACAGCCTTGATGTGGTTGGCATCCATGGTCTGGGTGGCCTGATCGGTACCATCTGTCTGGGGATATTTGCTTCCAAGGCGGTCAACCCCGGTGGGGCCGATGGCCTGCTGGCCGGTAATGCAGCCTTTCTGGGTACCCAGTTGTTCGGAATAGTGGTGGTTGGCGTTTATGCTTTTGTAGTCAGCTGGATATTATGTAAGGTAATTGACATGACAATGGGATTACGACTGGCCAGTGATGATGAAATGATCGGTCTCGATCAGGCCGAACATAGTGAAACGGCTTATAACGCTTAACCAGACAAGGAGATTGTGATGAAAAAGATAGAGGCGATCATTAAGCCATTCAAACTGGATGATGTTAAAGAGGCTCTGAATGGGATCGGCATCAAGGGCATGACGGTTTCAGAGGTGAAAGGATACGGGCGGCAGAAGGGCCACAAGGAAGTATACCGCGGGGCCGAGTATGAAGTTGATTTTATCCCCAAGACCAAACTGGAGATCATTGTCGATGCGTCCCAGGTTGATCAGGTTGTCGATACGATCCGTGAGGCCGCCAACACCGACAAGATCGGTGATGGCAAGATCTTCGTCCTGCCGGTGGAAGGGGTTATTCGGGTACGGACCGGTGAACGCGGCAAAGACGCTATTTAGCTCGCATATTTACGATAGGGACTTCGTCATCAGTCCTTTCGCATACCTAACTGTATGGCGAAAGGGCTTCTTCCTCGTCTCTATCGCAAATTTACGAGCTAAATGACTTTGTGTGTCGATGTAACCAGTTGAGATTATTCGCTTATGTGGCGCTGGGCGTCATTCCGGCAGGTTGTTAGCCGGAATCCAGTATGAGGATGGTCTAAGGCTAAATAATTTTGGCAGAACCTGGCAGAACATGAAACATAAGCAGGAAATACAGGCCAGTCGAGAGACCTTGCAGAAGTTATGGGAAGGAGGGGTGAGTGGTTTAAAACTTCTTGAAGACCATACTGCGGCGATTGACTCTTTCCTGGCTGCCCGTTTTGCAGAACTGTCCGAGGGCGACCTGGGTTTAACCTTGGTCGCCCTTGGCGGTTATGGCCGTCGGGAGCTTTTTCCCTTTTCGGATATAGACCTGCTGCTTCTCCATTCACCCCGGGTCAAGGGGGCGGCCCTGGAAAAAGCCACCGAGGCCATTCTCTACCCGCTCTGGGATGCAGGGCTGGAGGTCGGGCATAGTGTGCGTACTGTGTCGCAGTGCATCAAGGACGGTAAGCACGATTTCCATCTGCAGATCGCCATGCTCGATGCCAGAAAAATCGCCGGTTCCGAGAAGCTCTTTGTCGATCTTGCTGCCAAGTATAAGCGCAAATTTATCGATGGCCGGCGTAAGGACTTCCTGAAAAACATGCAGGCTGAAAGGGAGAATCGCGCCCGCCAGTTCGGGGGGCATAGCTTCCAGTTGGAGCCCAGCATTAAGGAAGGGCGGGGCGGTTTCCGGGACATCCAGTCAATGCTGTGGACGGCCCGGGTCGTTTACGGCCTGAAAAAACTCTCGGATATCGAAGAGTCGGGAATTTTCAGGGCCGCCGACCGGGAGGCGCTGGAAGACAGCTTCAACACCCTGGTGATGATCCGCAACCGGCTGCATTATCTGAGCGGCAGGAAAAATGACCAACTCTTCTTCGAGCACCAGGAAGAAATCGCCACCGCTTTGGGATATCGGGCGACCAGTGGCAAACTGGGTGTCGAAGTTTTCATGCAGGAAGTCTACGGCCATTTACAGAACATTGCGATAACCACGGATCTTTTCTTCGAGCATATCCATGAAACCATCGGCCCGGGAAGGGCCGGTCAGGACGATGGCGAACTGGAAAAGGGTCTCGCGGTGATTCACGGCCGCATCCATCTGACCGATCTCAAGCTGCTGCCGGAAAAACCGCACCTTCTTCTCAAGACTTTTCGCCACCGGGCCCGGACCGGGTTGCCCATCCATTTTCAGACCAGGCAGGTGATTTCCCTGAACCTTGACCTGGTCAATGATAGTTTTCGCTCTTCCCGGAGGGCGGCAGCTCTCTTCTTTGAATTGCTGGTAGCAGCAGCTGATCCGCTGCCGCCCCTCTCCGCCATGCTGGAAACCGGTTTCCTCTCCGCTTTCATTCCCGAGTTCGGATCGCTCGAATCCCTGGCTCAGCATGATGTTTTCCACGTCTATACGGTTGACCGGCACCTGTTGCAGACTGTCAGGGAACTGCGGATTCTGGCCGATGAGCAGAAGCGGGTATTCACGGAACTGCGGTCTTTCAACGTCCTCTATCTTGCCGGGTTGCTCCATGATATTGGTAAAGGCCGGGACGGCGATCATGAAAAAATCGGGGCGGAAATTTCTCTGGCGGTCGGCAAGAGGCTTTCCCTGTCTGAGGAGGAGTTGTCGGACCTTGAATTTCTGATTCGCAACCATCTGTACCTGTCCCATGTCGCCCAGCGGCGGGATCTTGAGGATGAGGAAGTTGTTTTCCAGTGTGCCGAATTGATCGGGAATCGAGATCGTCTCAATATGCTGTACCTGTTGTCGATTGCCGATGCCCGGGCCACCGGTCCCAAGGCCTGGAGTGAATGGAAGGGGGCGCTGCTCCAGGAGCTTTATCTGCGTGTTGCCCCGGTGCTGGATCAATCGGAGATTGTTGACCCGGATCTTGAGCAGGCGGCTCGTTGGATGAGGGGGCAAGTGTCTGAGATTATTAATGATACTTCGCCTGAAGAGTTGGCTTTCCTGCCCGACGATTATTTGCTCGGTTTTACGGTCCAGGAGGTGGTGGGGCACCTTGGGATGCGTCAGAAACTGGAGGAGAACAAAGCTCTGGTGATGCCGGCGGATCATGCTGATCACTGGTCGGTACTGGTCGTCAGTTGCGACCGGTCCGGTTTTTTGTCCCGGATTTGCGGGACCCTGGCGCTGAACAACCTGAGCGTCCTGTCGGCCAGAATCAATACCTGGGGTGATGGCACTATCATCGATGTGCTCGAAGTCAAACCGGTCTTTCGCAACACATTTCGAGAGCAGGACTGGCAGGCCCTGGACAGAGACATCAACCTCGCCCTGGAAAACCGCCTGGGCCTCGCGCATCGACTGGCAACCAAGAAAATTACCAGGCGCTCCGAGCCCGGCCTTGAACATCGGCAATACTCCACCAATGTCAAGGTCAACAATGATGTTTCCAGTAAGTATACGCTAATAGAGGTTTTTGCCGAAGACCAGCCGTCGCTGCTTTACAATATCACCAGGACCATGGCCGACTTCGACCTGAACATCGCCAAAGCGATGATCTCCACCCGCGAGGGCCAGTTGATCGATGTTTTTTATGTGCTGGACGCCAATGGCGATAAGCTTTCCGGAGCCTCTTACCTTGACGAACTGCGGCAGGCTTTGCTGTTTGCCTCCTCGTAGACTTCCCTTGAAATTTCCTGATTAGCAAGTGATTCCCAAACAAACCTGTTCGTCCTGTTCCGGTCCGTCTTTGCGGCTCTTGATGCGCTATTGTTTAAACAGGGCAACCGCTTGATTTCATTGAATAAGTGTCATGCCCGTGCTGCCGGGTTCCAGGGGCGGTCATCTAGACTTATCGGTTTTGTTGACAAATTCGATTTATTTTTCAGGTATTTTCTTGGCATTATCTGCAATTGTGTTAATTTAGCGGGCTAAGATTCACCTAGCTATACCGGTTAAAGCCATATTTGCCGGTCTGGTTTGGGGTAGTGCCTTAAAATCGATGCGCGATGTATCGGTAAGTTTACTTCGAATCCAATAGTGAAAGACGGCATGACATCATTACTGACATTTCCCAAAGGCGGGGTTCATCCGCCCGCAGCAAAAGAACTGACGGCGGATCTTCCGATTGAGGAGATGCCCGTTCCCGCTGAGCTGGAGGTCATTCTCGGCCAGCATATCGGCGCACCCTGTACGCCGACTGTGGCTAAAAAGGATGAGGTTACAGAGGGCGACATGATCGGTGAGGTGACCAAGGGCCTCGGAGTGCCGCTCCACGCCCCGGCCGCCGGGACGATCAAGACTTTCGGGATGTCCGCCCACCCGATGCGGGTCAGCGCCCCTTCTATTACCATTAAGACAGACCCTGCAGCGACTCCCACCCATTATGAAAAAACGGACTGGCAGGCGCTCGGCAAGGATGATTTGCTTAAGAAGGTCCATGGTGCCGGGATCATCGGTATCGGCGGGGCCGGTTTTCCTTCCCATGTCAAATTGAATCCGCCGCCCGACAACCCGGTCGATACTCTGATCCTGAACGGGGCTGAATGCGAGCCTTATATCACTGCCGATACCAGGCAGATGCAGGAGTCTAGTGACGAGATTATTGAAGGGGCGAAGGTCATCCTCAAGATTCTCGGGATCAGTAAATGCGTGATCGGCATCGAGAGCAACAAGCCCGAAGCGATCAAGGTGATGAGCGAGGCTGCTGCGGCAGGTTCAACCGCCGAATTCCAGATTTCAGTTCAGCCCCTGCAGGTCAAATACCCCCAGGGTTCTGAAAAGCAGCTGATCCAGACCATTACCGGCCGCAAGGTTCCGGCCTTTGCCCTGCCTTCCGCTGTCGGGGTTGTGGTCCATAATGTCAGTACCACCAAAGCCATTTACGATGCGGTCGTTCTGGGCAAACCCCTCTACGAGAAGGTGGTAACCATTTCCGGCAAGGGGATCAAGCGCCCTGCCAATCTAAGGGTTCGGGTCGGCACCAAGCTGAGTGATATTGTCGAGTACCTGGGCGGGGTGACCCCCGAATTGTCCAAGATCATCATGGGCGGCCCGATGATGGGTTTTGCCGTTTCGTCCCTTGATATTCCGGTAACCAAGACCACCTCTTCGGTGCTGTTTCTGGCCGAAGATGAAATCGATACCAATCCCCATTCCCAGTGTATCCGCTGCGGCTGGTGCCTTGAGGCATGCCCCATGGGTCTTGAGCCCAAGGAGATCGCCATCCATGTCGAGGCCGGTCAGCCGGAGGACACCGGCAGGTTCGGGGTTTTTGAATGTTTTGAATGTGGCTGTTGCGCTTACGTCTGTCCGGCCAAACGGCCGCTGGTCCAGTTCATCAGACTGGCCAAGATGAAAGCGAAGAACGAATAGTAAATGGCGTCGTCAGAAGTTCGATCTACTGCGTTGTGCCCCAAGGGCACTTCCTGCGGGGCGTAGCGGGTTGTACATCAAACTTTTGACTTAGCCATCTTAATCGGTACGATGGATTGCTATGCCCCCTTTTGGGTGCTTTTTACGAAGCCATCAATAGTTATTGCTCTTAAGGAGAAGAACCATTAAACAACAAGAAACAGATACTCAGCCTCAAGGCTCTGGGCACATGTGGAAGGTTTCTGTCTCTCCCCATGTGCGAAGCAAAGAGTCGGTCGAGAAGATCATGTGGACCGTGGCCGCTTGCCTGGTACCGCCGCTGATCCTGTCGGTTTTTATCTTCGGCATCCAGACCCTGATCATCACCCTTGTCAGTGTGGTCAGTTGTGTTGCGGTGGAAGCGATCAGCCAGAAATCTCTGGGGCGCAAGGTTACCATCGGTGACGGCAGCGCGGTTATTACCGGTATGTTGATGGCCTTTGTGATCCCGCCCGGGGTCAATTACCTGGTCCCGGTGCTTGGCGCGATAATGGCCATCTATGTAGGTAAACACCTGCTGGGCGGCATTGGTTATAATATTTTCAATCCGGCCCTCTTGGCCAGGGCCTTTCTGGTGGCGACCTTCCCGGTTGCCATGACCTCCGCCTGGCTTCCTCCTCTGGAGGATATGGCGATTTTCTCCTATCTCGGCAATTCAATTGACGCGATCTCCACCGCCACGCCCCTGGCAGTGATCAAGGAGCAGGGCATGGCCACTTTTACCGCCCAGTATGGCGCGGCGCCCAGTTTTTACACCGATTTTTTCCTGGGCTGGCGCCCGGGCTGTATCGGTGAGACCTCCGGCTTACTGATCGTCCTCGGCGGCATTTATCTGCTCTATCGCGGCTATATCACCTGGCATATTCCGGCCTCGGTGATCGGCAGTGTGGCCCTCTTGTCCTGGGCCTTCGGCGGCGAGACCCTCTTTACCGGCGACCCGGTCCTGGCTGTGCTTTCCGGCGGGATTCTGCTGGGGGCCTTTTTTATGGCCAATGATTATGTGACCTGTCCGACCAATAAAAACGGCCAGCTGGTTTACGGGATCGGCATCGGCGCTCTGACCGTGCTGATCCGTCTCAAGGGCGGTTATCCGGAAGGGATCTGCTACGCGATCCTCCTAATGAATCCGCTGAGCTCCGTCTTTGACGACTGGTTCAAACCCCAGCGTTTTGCGCCGCCCCTGCCTCCCAAAGGAGGTGCGAAATGAAAGATATTCTCACCATTGTTTTCCGTCTGACCGTTTCCTGCCTGCTGGCCGGTCTGGTAATGGGCGGTGGTTTTATGCTCACCAGCAAGGCCAAGCAGCATAATGAGCATGTCAATGAACAGCGGGTAATGCTCAGCCTGCTGGGTTATTCCGAGGATAATCCGGCCCCGGCCGAAATGGAGCTGCACGAGATTTACCGCTATGTGGTTACCGAGGGTGAAGCCCTGTCGGTAGCATATCTGGTCCCGGTCGAGGGTGGCTTTTCATTTGTCAATATCGGGCTTGAGGGTGATTTCCTCGGTCAGACCCCGGTTGAAATTTCTGAAGAGAAGGTGGCCAAAGAGGGAGATCGTTTCCTTGCCATCCAGACCGTTATCGGCACCGGCAAGGTGATTCGCTTTGCCGACCAGACCATCGTGGTCACCAACGGCGGGGCCCGGCAGGCCTATCTCCTGCCCGGCGAATTTCCCGGCTTCAAGACTTTTATCAAGGTGATCCTGGCCATCGATCCCGCCTTTACCCTGCTGGGACTCGAGATCATGGAGCATGAAGAGGATCCGGGTCTGGGCGGTGAGATCATCCAGGATTATTTCAAGGGCCAGTTCAAGGGCAAGTCCTTTGACACCATTAAGAAACTTGATGTGGCCAAGCTGCCGTTGCCCGATGAGTATCAGCAAGCCCTGGAAAGCGAGAAAAGCGGACTTGGCGAAGAGGATGTCGCCAGGATCATGGGTCTCTATAAGGACAAGGACATCTATGCCCTGACCGGCGCGACCATTTCCAGTAAGTCGGTGACCAGCGGAGTGAGGGCGATTGTCAAGAAATTCGCCTATCGGGTATCCATTCTCGACCGGGTGCTCGCGGAACAGAAAATTCAGGTTTCTTTTTAAGGAAGCGGAACAGACAGGAACCTTCGGAGGAACATTGTGGCTACCGATAAATCAAATTTCCAGCTGGTTGTAAACGGCATCCTGAACGAGAACCCGATTTTCAGGCTGGTTCTCTCCATGTGCCCGGCCGTCGGGATCAGTACGACGGTGATGAACGGTTTCCTGCTGGGTATTGCCGTGCTCTTCGTCCAGGTTTTTTCCAGTGTTACCATTGCCATTTTCAAGGACAAGATTCACCCGCGGATCAGGATCCCCACGTATACCCTGACCATTGCCACCTGGGTGACGATTATCGACATGGTGCTGGCCGCCTATCTGCCGGAGGCCTATGCCAAGATGGGCATCTTCGTGAAATTGATTGTGGCCTTCGCCATTATTACCATGCGCCTTGAGATGTTTGCCTGCAAGGAGACGGTTACCGCCTCCTTCTGGGATGGCCTGGGCATGGGCCTTGGTTTCATGGCCGGGATGATGGCTCTCGGTTTTGTCCGTGAGCTCCTCGGCCTGGGAACTGTCCTCGGTTACGACGTTCTCGGTTTTAAACCGCTGCTTTTCTTTGTCCTGCCATTTGCCGGCTTCTTCGTTGTTGGGCTGATGATGGCCTTTTTCAACTATATCGAGATTGTTTACAAACGCTCCAAAGCGAAACAGGTCTGATCATGAAGGTTACTGC
>JBDLIW010000021.1:0-8783 GCA_039714695.1 Thermodesulfobacteriota bacterium
AACTGTTTGACGAAAGGTGTCTTGATTGCTCTGCCGGGCAAACCTACAGGAGAACGAATCAGCGAAACATCCTCTTTTTTTGCCTCAAGCAGAACCTTTTTGAAATTGTCATCAACGGAGCACTCTTTGGTAAGAACAAATCTGGTGGCAATTTGCACGCCATCGGCGCCATACTTGTCCATCATTTCCGCCATGTCAAAACCATCGGTAATCCCGCCGGCCGCGATAAGGGGAACCTTCTTTACGACCTTCCGAATCTCCGGGAAGAGATCACGTAAAGATCGATCGGTACCAAGATGGCCACCAGCCTCTTTTGCCTCAACCACGATCGCGGCGGCCCCGAGCTTCTCTGCCAGTCTGGCAAATGCCGGCGAGGAAACAATAGAAACGATGGGGGTGTTGGTTTCCTTGCCGATTTTAAAGACGTCCCTGGAAAATCCGGCCCCGGTGACAATCATGTCGACCCCGGCTTCAATGGAGGCCATAACGAGCTCATAAAAATTCTTCATGGCAAACATGATGTTCACCGCGATAATTCCCTCAGTAGCTGCTTTGGCCTTACGGATATCCTCTTTCAGCTTATCGATGGGAATTGACGATCCGCCGATGGTGCCAATCCCACCGCATTCAGCAACAGGGATGGCCAGCGCAGAGGTGGATACTTCGATCGACATCCCTCCTTGCACCAAAGGGACGGTGGCCACAAAAGGCCCTATTTTTAAAGAAGGAAGCTTCATTTTCCTGAAAAATCTCCAAATATTTTAGATATTACGTCCTGGGACGATCATCGGAATGGCAGTGTTTTTCTGGTAATAAACCCAGAACCGCGCTAACTCCAGAGCAAACGGCACTATGACTTTTTTCATGTTATTTGTCAAGTTGTGACAATAGCCACTAAATCAGTAATTACAAGGGCCACAGACCACTTAATCTTGACTGTCGCTTTCGGTTGGGGCAGAATGTGGCTTAGGCAATTATTAAATAACATCCCCTGGGCTTGTCAAAATGAGAATCCCCCCCAACCGAATTGGCTTTGATATTGACGGTGTCGTCGCCGACACCCTGGAAGCATTTATCCGCCTCGCCGGCAGTGATTATCAGATAGAAGTCTCTCCACCGGAGATAACGGACTTCATGGTAGAGGAATGTTTGAATATCGATCTGGAGATCATCGAAGATATTTTTTCAAAATTGTTGCTTGACCCGCTGGGTACAGGCCTCGAACCAATGGACCAGGCGCTGGCCGTTCTCGAAGAATTGGCCCGGGAGGCACCCTTGACCTTTATCACGGCCCGCCCCCAGGCCCTGCCGATTAATGACTGGCTTGAACACCACCTGAGTCCGGATGCCTTTGCCGTCACCAGGCTTGTCGCCACCGGCGACCATGACAATAAGGCTGACCATATCCGCCGGCTGGGCATCAGCCATTTTATTGATGACCGGTCGGAGACCTGCAATCAACTGGCGCTTGAAAAAGACATTACCCCTATCGTTTACGAGCAGCCATGGAATATGAATAAACATCGATTGACAAGCGTAGCCGACTGGCCGTCAATTAAAAAACTGTGCCTTTACAATTAATTTATATTACAAATAATTGTTATCATTATGCGATGTCCCAATTGCGGCAGTGAAATTGAAAAATTTCGCAACCCGGTGCCCACAGTAGATGTTATAATCGAAATTAACGGCGGTGTTGTCCTGATCAAACGGAGAAACCCTCCCCATGGCTGGGCTCTACCCGGCGGTTTTGTTGATTATGGCGAAAGCCTTGAAGAAGCTGCCCGACGCGAGGCCCGGGAAGAAACAGGGTTGAACATAGACATATCCGGCCAGTTCCATTCTTACTCTGATCCGGGCCGGGATTCCAGGCTTCACACAATCACCACTGTCTTTCTGGCGACAGCCACAGGAAGACCCGCTGGAGGCGATGATGCACTTGAAGCTGCAGTCTTTAACCGGGAAAACCTGCCGCCCCTAGCTTTTGACCACAGAGACATATTAAATGACTACTACAGATCAAAATAATACACCCGCGCCGGTCAAAATTCTGATTGTTGACGATGACCCTCTTGTTCTAGAGCTGCTGGGGATCTCCATCAACTCATTCGGCTTTGAACACGTTGCCGCCAATAATGGCCGTGAAGCCCTGAAGATCCTGAAACAGCAAGAGTTCACCATTGTCATAACAGATATGATGATGCCGGAAGTCGACGGCATGCAGCTCCTGGAACACGTCACCAGCACGCATCCGCAAACAGCCGTGATCGTAGTAACCGGATATACCGGAACTTTCAGCTATATGGATGTTATCAGGGCTGGAGCCAGCGATTTTATCTCAAAACCCTTCAATTCAGATGAACTTGAGGCAAAAATCAACCGAATCCTGCGTGAATATAAACTGATCAACAAACTTGAGCGTCTTTCAAACTGCGACCCCCTCACCGAGTTATACAACCGGCGTTTCCTCAACAACAGGGCCAAGGAAGAATTCTACCGGGCTGACCGCCAGGGATATGACATCTTCCTGATTATGCTCGATGTTGATAATTTTAAATCTTTCAACGACCAGTACGGCCATCAGGAAGGCGACAATGTCCTGATTAAATTGAGTGAAATTCTCCGCCAGAGCACCAGAACCGATGTCGATCTGGTTTTCAGATACGGCGGCGACGAATTTGCGATTATCACTCCCTATATCTCCCGGGAACAGATTGGCATGGTCGCCGACAGGATCATTGCTTCATTCAACGAGCAGAATTTTGCCGAGACCGGGATCAGCCTTGGAATAGCTGAGTTCAAACGAGGCAACGACGACCTGGGGCAAGAGATCACCGCGTTATTCAAGCGGGCCGACCTGGCCCTGTATAAGGCCAAAGAACATGGCGGCAACCGTACCGTTTTTGCTGAAAACTGACAATTCCCAGCCCCTTCCTTCCCAACAGCCCCCATCACAACCCCATAAAGCCGACGAAGATTCCTTCCGCTGCAAAAACGGCTTTAGGCGCCGGAATCATTTTTGTCGCAATAATATTTCCAGGGCAAACCTGCGGTCTGACATCCTTTAGGCTGCATCCGACGCATTTTGCGCCGCCATTTATTTTTTCGCAAGAAACTGTTGTTTTTGGTCGTGGTCTCTGGTATATAACCGCTTTCTATAAAAAGGAAGGAGGAGTTAATTTAATGGTAAACCATGAAACCCAACCCACAAACCCAACAGAGGCCCCTGTAGGCTCTTTCGCCCAGCTGTTTGAAGACAGCCAGGTAAAAGTAGCTGCTGTTGGCGAAGTAGTAGTCGGTACCGTAATCGGTATCATCAAAGACAACGCCATTATTGATATTGGCGACAAGTCGGAGAGTTCAATCTCCCTGTCAGAGTTCAGAGTTGACGGAGAAGAAACCGATGTGAAAATCGGCGACAACTTTGACGTTTTCGTTGAAAAGCGACAGGCTGAAGGCGGGATAATACTGTCCCGCGAAAAAGCTATCGGCATTAAAGTCTGGGAAGACATTGCCAAAATCCAGGAAGCGGACGGCATCATCCAGGGTCGCATTGACAACCGTGTCAAAGGCGGGCTCTCGGTGGACATCGGTGTTCCGGCCTTTCTGCCCTACTCCCAGATTGATCTTCGCCCCGTAAAGGATCTGGACAGCCTGATCGGCCAGTCATACGACTTCAAGGTCCTTAAATATAATCGCAAAAGAAATAATGTGGTCATTTCCCGACGCGCCATTCTCGAAGAAGAACGCAAGCTGCTGCGTGAGCAGATGCGTTCATCCCTGGAAGAAGGCGCCATAGTGAAAGGCTCCATCACCAATATTACCGATTACGGTATTTTCATCGACCTCGGCGGCATGGACGGTCTTTGTCATATCACGGACCTTTCCTGGGGCCGTGTTTCACACCCCTCCAAGCTCTTCAAGGTTAATGAAGAGGTTGAGGTCAAGGTTCTCAAGTACGACAAGGAAAACGACAAAGTATCCTTGGGCGTCAAGCAGCTTAAAGAGGATCCTTGGAAAACCGTTCAGGATCGCTATCCGGTCGGCACCAAAACCTCCGGTACTGTTGTCAGCACCACCGATTATGGTGTTTTCGCCGAGCTTGAGGAAGGCGTTGAAGGCCTCATCCACATCTCAGAGATGTCGTGGTCGAAGAAAACCCGTCATCCTTCAAAAATGCTTGATATCGGTGACCAGGTAGAAATTCAGGTTCTGAATATCGACGCCGATGCCAAACGTATTTCCCTCGGCATGAAGCAGCTCCAGCCCAATCCCTGGGATCTCGTTTCTGAAAATTATCCCGTCGGCTCAATCATTGAAGGTAAAATCAAGAACATTACCGATTTTGGTATCTTTATCGGTATCGAAGAAGGAATCGACGGCCTCATTCATGTTTCAGACCTTTCGTGGACCGAACGGATTAAGCATCCCTCCGAGAAGTTTGCCAAAGCGGAAACCATCCAGGCTGTAGTCTTGAAAATAGATCGGGAAAATGAAAGATTCTCTCTCGGCATCAAACAGCTGGAGCCGGATCCGTGGCTGGCAGCAGTAGAGAAATACCCGCTCGGTGGCGCCATTGAAGGCAAAATTACCAACGTCACCGACTTTGGTGTTTTTGTTGAGCTGGAAGAAGGTATTGAAGGTCTGGTTCACGTTTCCGAGATCAGTAAGGACAAGGTAAACACTCCTGTCGGTCTCTATAACGTTGGCGATACCCTTGAAACAAAGGTTATCAATGTCTCCGCCAAGGACAGGAAAATAGGTCTTTCCATTAAAGCTTTGACCGACGATTCCGGTGCGGGCAGTTATAATGAGTACCAGGCAAAAGAGAGCAGCAACTCTCCGGCAACCTTCGGTGATCTCCTGAAAGGGGAACTGGAAACCAAATCCACCGAGGATGCGGCCGACACCAAAGAAGCCGAAAAACCCACCGCAGAAGAAGAAACCAAAGAAGAACAGGATGAGAAGGAGTAATTCTCAATTATCCTGACCATGGAAAAAGAAAGGTCATTCCATCATAAACATCCGGTCATGACCGGTGTGGCAATACTGGGAGGTTTGTTCATTTTCTCCTGGATTGGGATGACCTTCTTTTTTTCCAACTTTTCTAGCTCGCAGGGGTCCGGGATTTTTACAGCCGGAACCGGGAAGATTGGGGTCGTAGAGCTGAAGGGAGTGATCACCTCCCCGGAAAAAGCGCTCTCCGACCTTACTTCTTTCCGCAAAGACCGCAGCATAAAAGCAATTGTCCTGCGAATTGACAGCCCGGGCGGAGCAGTTGGCGCCTCCCAGGAAATATTCGAAGAAGTAAAAAGAACAAGCAAGGCCAAGCCCGTTATCGCATCAATGGGCTCTATTGCCGCCTCGGGCGGCTACTACGCCGCGCTGGGGGCCAGCAGTATTGTCGCCAGTCCGGGCACTTTGACAGGCAGCATCGGCGTAATCATTAAATTTGCCAATCTTGCGGAGATCTTCAAAAAGATCGGCTATAGCTCCGAAGTTGTAAAAAGCGGGGCCATGAAGGATGTCGGCAGTAGCGCCAGGCCGATGACCGAGGAAGAGAAGGAACTGATCCAGAGGATTATTGACAGCGTCCACAATCAGTTTATCAAGGCAGTAAGTGAAAGCCGGGACATCCCTCTCGACAAAGTCCGGGAGTTGGCCGACGGCAGGATATACTCCGGGGAGCAAGCCCTTGAGGCCGGCCTGATTGACCAGTTCGGTAACCTCAACGATGCTGTTATGCTCGCTGCAAAAATGGCTGGTCTCAAAGAAGAGTTACCGCCCCTGGTCTACAGGACAGAGGAAAATTTTTCGCTTTTGAAACTCCTGGTTGGCGAGAGCCGAAGCGGGGTGTTTAGGGACATTTCTTTCCTCCACCCAGTACTATCGTACGAGTGGAGTATAGCTCAATAAACAAGTTTTTTTATAGATAAGGGGTCATAGTCGCTATGCTTAAAAAAGATCTGATAGACGAGGTAACCGCCAAAATGGACGGTTTCCTGAAAAAAGATGTCGGCAAAGCCGTAGACATTCTACTGGAAACCATAGTTGGAGCACTGATTGATGATCGCCGGGTTGAAATAAGAGGTTTCGGAAGCTTCAGTGTCCGCAAGCGTAAAGCAAGAAGCACCAAAAATCCGAAAACCGGAGAGATCATGAATATTCCCGAGCGCAAGACTCTGCACTTCACCATGAGCAAGTCTTTGAAAGAGCCGCTGGCCGGTAAAAAATAAAGCCTTCTACCGTGGCCGTGATATCCAGCAAGCTCAACAACGGCAGCAGACAAGGTCCGTAGCCGATTTATTCGAACCTGCTCACATCGCCTTTGCCATAACGTATTATCTCTATTTCATCATTGATCAGAGACACAACACTGGAAGGAGCCGGATAAACAGGCCCCCCGTCGATAATAACATCCAACCGCTTACCGAGCCGCTCCTCAATCTCAAAGGCTTCGGCCGGCGGTTCTGTTTCATCTCCCGTCCCGGCGCTGGTCGTAAGAATCGGGTTACCCAATTCTTCGATTAACGCCCGGCAAATAACATTATCAGGCACCCTGATACCCACCGTCTTTTGTTTGGTCGTAAGGATTTTGGGAACAATTTTCAGCGTCGGCAAGATGAAGGTGTAGGCTCCAGGCAGATTTTTTTTCATCAGTCGATAGACAGCATTTGAAACATAACAGTATTTGCTTAAATCTTTCAGATCGGCACACATGAAGCTGAACGGCTTGTTCCCCGGCCTGTTTTTCATTTGATATATTCTTTTTACAGCTTTCTGGTTGAAAATATCGCAGCCGATTCCATAAACCGTATCGGTCGGGTAGCAGATAACCCCCCCCTGCCTTAAGCAGTCAACGGCTTGACGAATTAACCTTGGTTGGGGGTTTTCGTTATTTATCGAGAGTAAGATCATAAGTTTTTTAGCTAACAAAAGCGCAACCGGTACACGTTGCGGACAGATATTTCAACAATACCTTTCTGATTATCAGTGGTAGCCAACAATGATATTATACCCTAACAATGGAATCAACGGCTAATAAAAGCATAACGGCAGCGATTGACCTGGGCAGCAATTCTTTCAGGTTACTTATTGCCGGGATCGACGGTGGAGATATTTCCGTCCAAGTCAACAGACTTGAAACCGTGAGGCTGGGCAAAGGTCTTGCGACCTCCGGCAAAATCCCCCCCGAGATCATGAACAGAGGGCTGGATGTCCTGGCCTCTTTCAAGATCGATCTTGCCCACCACAATATTGAAAGGACCCGCTGCTGCGGGACCCAGGCCCTTCGGCAGGCCGGCAACGCCCATGCTTTTCTTGACAAAGCCGAATCCCTCCTGGGCACGAAAATAGAAATAATTGGTGGTCACGAAGAGGCCGCACTCAACTGCAAGGGAGTACTGGCCGGACTCGACAAAGACACCCTCCCCCCCTTCCTGGTCATTGATGTCGGAGGCGGCAGCACAGAGATCGCATATCTGCAGACAGCTTCATCCTCGCCACAGACCATCAGCATCCCCCTTGGCGCCGTTAGCTGGAGCGAAATCTCCGAAACGAGCCGGGCCAGGAATTTTATCGACTCGCAGGTTTTAGCTCTGCAAGATTTTCTGGATTCGATTGGAATTACTCCCGGAAAAACCAGGATTATTGGCTCCGGCGGAACCGCCACCGCTCTGGCGACCCTGGCCCTGGGCCTTGACCGTTACGATTCAGAAAAGGTCCAGGGACACTTCCTGGAACTCAAGCACCTGGATGAAATCGCCGGCAACCTCTCACCCATGTCATTGGCAGAGCGCAACCTGCTGCCGGGGCTTGAGCAGGGTCGGGGGGATATTATTATGGCCGGCCTTGAAATATATCAAGAGATTCTTGCAACAATTGAAGTTGAAGGTATGATAATCAGCGACTTCGGGTTGCTGGAAGGAATATTACTGAGTTCCCTTGAGCAATAGTCGCTGTTCCGGTAAGATTCCGGGACCTGGAAATCCGAAAGCGGAGTTCCGGCTAGAAAAAGCTTCAAATAATAAGTGGAGAAAATTCATGAATCCGGAAAAAATAAGCCCGGGCTATACTTTCGATGACGTTCTGCTGCTCCCTGCGAAATCCACAGTGCTGCCAAATGATGTCGAACTGGCAACCAGACTGACAAAAAGCATTACCCTGAACATTCCGCTGATCAGCGCGGCCATGGACACCGTAACCGAACACCGGACTGCCATAACCATGGCCCGGGAAGGCGGGATCGGCATCATTCATAAAAACATGCCCCTTGCAGAGCAGGCCCGGGAAGTAGAAAAGGTCAAAAAATCGGAATCGGGCATGATCATCGATCCGATAACCGTTGAGACCGGCCAGACGGTAGGCGACGTTAAACAGATCATGAGCAACTACCGGATTTCGGGAGTTCCGGTCCTCAAGAACGGTAAATTGGCCGGCATCATCACCAACCGGGATCTGCGCTTCGTTTCAGATCTGGACCTGAAGGTTGATGAGGCCATGACCAGCAAGAATCTGGTTACCGCCAAACCCGGCATTACTCTGGAACAGTCAAAGGCCCTGCTCCATGAACACCGGATCGAAAAGCTCCTTGTTGTCGAGGACAACGGTTGCCTGAAAGGGCTTATTACCATCAAGGATCTGGAAAAGATCAAGAAGTACCCCAACGCCGCCAAAGACGAGCGGGGCCGGCTGCTGGTAAGAGGCAGGGCGACCCGCTACCCTGGATAGTTATCGTGGTCCCGGGGACCAGCCCCATTTCCCTGATTCTCCGGCCCAGTTCA
>JBDLIW010000022.1:0-8711 GCA_039714695.1 Thermodesulfobacteriota bacterium
CTCATCGAGGACATTGCATCCCCGCCGTCGCGTCGTTCGATGGCCGAGTTGAAGAAATATTTCAGTTCAAAAATCCCCTGGGGGGTATGGACATATTTATTGTTAGTGACCCGGCTGATGGTCGACTCGTGCATTTCGATATCTTCGGCTACATCCCTTAAGACCAGAGGTTTTAAAAACTCCACCCCGTTATCGAAAAAATCCAGCTGGAATTTGATAATACTTTCCACCACCCGGTAAATGGTCCGCTGGCGCTGCTGGATACTCTTGATCAGCCAGGCTGCTGATTTCATTTTTTCCTGGATATAGTCCTTGGTTCCCCCGGGGGCCGCTTTTTCATTTTTGAGGATCTGCCGATAAAAATTACTGACCTGGAGCCGCGGCAAACCTTCATCGTTCATCATGATCACATACTCATCATCCACCTTATAGACATAAACATCAGGGAGTATGTAATGGGGTTCATCATCGGCAAACTGCCGGCCGGGAAAGGGGTCGAGACCGACGATTACCTCGATGGCGGCCTGGACCTCACTCTTTGAACAACCAGTGGCTTTAACTATCCCGGCGTAGTTCCTTTTCTCCATCAGAGGCAAGTGGTCGCGAACGATCCTGGCGGCCAGAGATCTCCCCTGACCGAGACGAGCGAGCTGAAGAAGGAGAGACTCCTGGACGGAAGAGGCCCCGACCCCGGGAGGATCCATATCCTGGATCGCCAGCACCATCTCCTCGGCCATTTCCTCATCGCAGCCCGTGCCTTCTGCTATCGCCTCCAGATCGACCTGCAACCGACCGTTATGATCAAGGTTACCGATAATGAAGGCGCCAGTCTCCTTTTCTTCATCCGTCAGGTCGGCAAGACTTAACTGCCAGTGCAGATGCGACTGAAGGTTGGGCTTTTTAGAGAGAATATCAAGACGGGAGGGAAGATCGGAATCCCCTTCTGGTTTGAAGGAGGGCAAAGGTTCATACTCGTTGGCATAGTCCTGCCAATCGATTTCCTGCAGGGAAGAGGTCGGTTCCATACTGACTTCGCTGGTTTGCTCTCCTTCGGGAAGGGGGCTGCTTTCATCCTTGGCTGACGGCTCCAGTTTCCGGTCATCATCGTCGGCTTCAATCTGCTCAGCCTCCGTCGCCATCTCTTCCAGCACCGGGTTCTCTTCAATTTCCTGCTGGATAGCAGCAACGAGTTCCAGCCGGGAAAGCTGGAGAAGCTTGATGGCCTGCTGGAGCTGGGGCGTCATCACCAGCTGCTGGCTGAGCTTAAGTTGCTGTCTTAATTCCAGGACCATAATCTAAGATTTCCCTAATAAACAAGATGCTCGACCCTCTTAATTCTCCCCCAGGGAACAAGAAAATCCGTTACATACTGAAATTTTCGCCCAGGTACATGCGGCGAGCTGCCTCACTGTTGACAATCTCATTCGCAGGACCGCTGGTAAGAATCTTTCCACTACTTACAATATAGGCATTATCACATACGGACAAGGTTTCTCTGACGTTATGATCGGAAATCAACACCCCGAGCCCCCTGTCGCGGAGATCACTAATTATCTGCTGCAGGTCCGCCACCGAAAGGGGATCGATGCCGGCAAAAGGCTCATCCAGCAGAATAAACTGCGGGTCGGTGGCCAGGGCTCTCATGATTTCGACTCGCCGCCTCTCGCCCCCCGACAGGGAATGCGCCTTGTTGTCCGCCAGGTATCCTATCTTAAGATCACTGAAAAGTTGCTCGATTCTTTCCCTGATCTTTTTCTCCGACACCCCCAGCGGCTCAAGAACGATTCGCACATTTTCCTCAACGGTAAGCTTCTTGAATACGGATGAGTCCTGGGCCAGATAAGAGATCCCTTTAAGGGCTCGCTTGTGAATCGGCAAGGAAGTGATATCCTCGCCGTCCAACAGGACAGAGCCCTCATCAGGCCTGATGAAGCCGGCAATCATGTAAAAGGAAGTGGTTTTGCCGGCGCCGTTTGGGCCCAGCATACCAACCACCTGGCCGGTAGCCACCTTGATGGTGATCCCGTCCACCACCCTTCTTTTCTTATACTGCTTGGCTATACCTACCGTTTCCAGAACAGACACTATTTTTGATCCTGATCATTGATTAGTGTTATTGTCGTTTGCTTTCTCGGGATAAAAGAAGGCCTTCACCCTGCCGCTCTCATCTGCGCCCTGTTTTTCTACAACGCTCTTGCCTTCATCAAGGAAGAGGACAACCCGATCCCCGGTGACCATGTTGTTGTCCTGAAATACTTTGGTGTTGCCGGTCAAGACGACTTTCCGCTCAACGGCTTTATACTCCACCAGATCTCCGGTGGCGACCCAGTCTTTTTTGATAATTTTCACGTTGCCGGTGGCCTGCAGATTATCAATGCTTTTATCTTTGCCGGGCCCGTCGTCTTCCGCGCTCTTCCGATAGTAGACGGTCATTTCGTCCGCCCGGATCAACAACTCTCCCTGGCTCGCCTCAACATTACCGGCAAAGACAACCGCTTCTCTCTGTTGATCCGATTCCATGCGATCCGCTTCGATGTGGATAGGTACTCGCCCGGGCTCATCCCCGGTAAACGAGGCAGCAGCGAGGCCCGCCAACCCGAAGCCTGTCGCAAAAACCAGCAGGCAAATTATCAATGCAAATCTCGACAAAGTACTTTTCTCCCTGAAAGATTGGGTCTCCACGCCGGAAGACCTGAACCCCGCCAATTTACTTCTTAAGGGGTTAATTGTAAAGACGAGGCATCGCCGGATCACTGTTTAAGATTCTTTTTCAACTGATCCAGGCTGTAAAAAGTATCCCGCCAGACAATTCCGCCCCGGAGAAGAGTCTTGACGGTTGCCCGCCACAGCATATACAGCCCGACAAAAGGGGCCAGGGGAAACCAGAGCACATGGTGCCTCGCGATTGAGGAATTACCGGCAACAAGTAAGGCCATGGCTACCTGAAACAGAACCAGCAACCAGTTAACCGCCAGCACCTGGCCTTGGCAAACGAAGATGGCTGCCAGCGGCCATATCCTCAGAAGCAGCACGATAAAGGTTGCCGCCAAGACCATCAACACTGAATAGTTGCAGAATGGGAAAATATTCTTCTCCAGACCCACCGCCATTTCCGCCAGCGAGCCATACCACTTGACGGAGATCGCCCGCCGCCCGAACAGGCAGTCCTGAAGACCGCCGCAGGATTTTATCAACCGGCCCAGCTCCACATCATCAACCGGGTGATTGGCAATGGCCCGATGGGTCCCACAGCGATGATACATATCGGCGCGCACCAGGTTGAAAGCGCCCACCCCCACATGATAGCGACTTTCCACCAATCGCGCCCGCCAGGGCTTCATCCACGACAGAAAAGCCCAGCCGGAATCAATAATCAGCATGTTCAGCAGACCACCCGGTACCAGGATATCAAAAAACACCGCCAAATGATCCAGTCTCTCGGCAAGCATAAAACTAACCGCCCTTTGCAGGCTGGACTTCTCCATGACCACGTCGGCATCGGTAAAGAGCAGCAGCTTACCGCGGGCTTTGCCGGCCCCGAACCAGAGCGCATGGTTTTTGCCAAGCCAGTCCCCCGGCAGTTGGTCGATATGATAGACTTTGAGGCGCGACTCTTTTTCTGCCATGCGCTCCAGGATCGCCCCCGTCTCATCGGTCGAACGATCATTGATGGCAATAATTTCCAGGGCGGGATAATCAAGCGCCAGAACCGAGGCCAGAGCCGGTTCAACGGTTGCCGCCTCGTTGAGGGCCGGGATGATAATTGACACCAGCGGATACTCTTCGGGCGGGAGCGGCGTGATATCCTGCAACTGCCCGATATGGTGAACGCCAAGCAATACTTCCAGGGCAGCAGCCCCACAGATCACCAAAGAGAAAAGCCCCACATACAAAAGAAAATCCACATTCGCACCCAGATAACACCCTTAAACTCATTACCCTGACTTATTGCCCTGACAAAAGAACTTTCCTTGCTTCACCAAGACGGTAAACAAGACAGCCTTACAAAAATACCCATGAAATATTAGGGCGAACTTCTTTACATATCAACCTGCTGTCATTATGATGTTTTTCCGTTGTAAAGACCAGAACAACCAATTTTAAAAAGTGAAACCGCCATGCAGAAAATTATCGATAAAGCCAAAACCCTGATCGAGGCCCTGCCGTATATCAAAGAGTTCTCCGGCCAGACCATCGTCATCAAGTACGGCGGCCACGCCATGGTTGATGAAGAGTTGAAAAAGAACTTCGCCCTCGACATGATTTTAATGAAGTACATCGGGATCAATCCGGTGATTGTCCACGGCGGCGGCCCCCAGATCAACCAGTTTCTTACCAAAATGAATATCCAGTCCGATTATATCCAGGGAATGCGGGTTACGGACGGTGAGACCATGGACGTGGTGGAAATGGTTTTGGTCGGCAAGGTCAACAAGGAAATCGTCGGCCTGATCAACTACCATGGCGGCAAGGCCGTTGGCCTTTCCGGGCGGGACGGTGATCTGATCAAGGCAAAAAAGATGACGATCATGAAAGAACAGGTCGAAAACGCCCCGCCTGAATTAATTGATCTGGGCCGGGTCGGCGAGGTAACCGAAGTTAACCCGGAAGTCTTGAGCACCCTCGACGCTGAGGATTTCATCCCGGTTATCGCCCCGGTCGGAGTGGGGCCGGACGGCCAGTCATATAACATCAACGCCGACCTGGTGGCCGGCGCCGTGGCGGCAAATTTAAACGCCGCCAAGCTCATCCTGCTTACCGATGTGGAAGGAGTAAACGACCAGGACGGCAAGCTGATCTCCTCGCTGACCTGCAAGGAAATAGACGGCCACATCAAGTCCGGAGTCGTTGCCGGGGGTATGATCCCCAAGGTTTCCTGCTGCCGGGACGTGGTAAAGGCCGGGGTGCCCAAGGCCCATATCATTGACGGTCGGGCCGAACATGCGATCCTCTTGGAAATATTCACCCATGAAGGGATCGGCACGGAGATTGTCAAATGAACAGCGCAGAGCTGATGGAAAAGAGCAGCAAGCTCTTCATTAATACCTACAACCGCTATCCGGTCGCCATGGTCGAAGGTTCGGGCTGCCGGTTGAAAGACGCCGACGGCAAGGAATACCTCGACTTTCTCGCCGGGATTGCGGTCTGCAACCTCGGCCACTGTCATCCGGCCGTAACCGAGGCGATCTGCAAGCAGGCCGGCAAACTCCTGCATGTTTCAAATCTCTACCATACTGCTCCGCAAACGGAACTGGCGGAACTGCTGGTCGACAACTCCTTTGCCGACCGGGTTTTCATGTGCAACAGCGGAGCCGAGGCCAACGAAGCCGCGATCAAACTCGCCCGCAAGCACGGCGATGAGGGCCGCTATGAGATTATTTCCCTTGAGGGCTCTTTCCACGGCCGCACCCTGGCTGCAGTAACCGCCACCGGCCAGCCCAAGTTTCACGAAGGCTTTGAGCCAATGCCGGCAGGCTTCCTCCATGCAACCTTCGGAGATATTGAGTCTCTTGAAAAGCTGATCTCGGCCAAAACCTGCGCTATTCTTTGTGAACCCCTGCAGGGAGAAGGCGGGGTCCGCCCCCTGGCCCATGGATATCTGGCGGCAATCCGGAATCTTTGCGACAAGCATAATCTCCTGCTGATCTTCGACGAAGTGCAGGTCGGCATCGGCCGGACCGGTTCCCTGTTCGCTCACGAACAACTGGGGGTGACGCCGGACATCATGACCCTCGCCAAGGCCCTGGGCAACGGCCTGCCCATTGGCGCCCTCCTCACCACCGAAGAAATTGCCGAAACTTTTGTCCCAGGCACCCACGCCTCTACCTTCGGGGGTAATCCGGTGGTTTGCGCCGCCGGGATCGTGGTCATGACAACCATCCTCGGGACCGGATTTCTGGAGGAAGTCACCGCCAAAGGCGAGTATCTGGCCGCTGGACTTACAGACCTTGCCTCACGCTATCCGAAGATAGCTTCTGAGGTCCGCGGGATGGGCCTGATCCAGGGCCTGGTTCTGACCCCGGAATTTCAGGCCAAAGGGGCGGAAATGATTAACCGCCTTTTCCAGAAAGGCATCCTGGCCAACTTCGCCGGCAACACGGCTCTTCGCTTCCTGCCGCCCCTGATCATAGACCGCGCTGAAATCGATCAACTGATTCAAGCCCTGGATGAGGTTCTTGCCGAGCAGGCGTAAGCCCCTTTTCCCCGGTCCCTTGCCTCCCCATCTCAAGGTAATTGCAAAAAACTTTGCAAAAAAATTCCTTTTTTTGTAATGATACTTGTTTCCCGTTTCGGGCTGGCCTTTAAAGGAAGGAGACCTTCCTGTTTGAGCGCCCCGAAATCCGGAATAAAAAGACATCAAGAGAACAACTACCGGCCCAATCTGCAACCGACAATCATGCGGTGGCAAAACGATTGGGCCAGAATTTTTTGTTGAGAAATATTATGGCGGATCATCTTCTTTCCCTCTGGGACTTTAACCGTGACGAGCTGAAAGATTACCTTGACCTGGCCCTGCAGCTCAAAAAAGAAAGCAAGGCGGGAACCAGACACCAGCAACTGACCGGCAAAACTGTCGGGATGGTTTTTGAAAAACCCTCGACCAGGACCAGGGTCTCCTTTGAAGCGGCCATGTACGGCCTCGGCGGACAGGTAATCTATCTTTCCGGCCGCGACACCCAGTTGGCCCGCAACGAACCCCTGAAGGATATGGCCCGGGTCATGGATCGCTATGTGGACGGTCTGGTTATCCGCACTTTCGGCCAGGAAGTTGTCGATGAGCTGGCCAAATACTCGACTATTCCGGTCATTAACGCCCTTACCGACCAGCATCACCCCTGTCAGATATTGAGTGATGTCATGACCGTCATCGAGAAAAAAGGGGCCATCGAAGATCTGCAGATAGCCTGGGTCGGCGATGGTAATAATATGGCCCACTCCTGGATCCAGGCGGCGGGCAGAATCGGCTTTAACCTGACCTTGGCCTGCCCTGAGGGTTATGAGCCGGACAGTGAAATCCTCAGGGCCGCCCAGGACGAGGGTTCCGCCACAATCAAGCTGGTCAGGGATCCGGCCGAAGCGGTGACAGACGCCGATGTTATTAATGTTGATGTCTGGGCCAGTATGGGCCAGGAAGACGAGCAGGCCGCACGGCTTGAGACCTTCCGCCCTTACCAGGTTAACAGTGCCATGCTGACCAAGGCCAAACCGGACACCATAGTCCTGCACTGCCTCCCCGCCCACCGTGAAGAGGAAATCACCAACGAGGTTCTGGAAGGAGAGCAGTGCGTGGCCTTCGACCAGGCTGAAAACAAGCTCCACATTCACAAGGCTATTCTGGCCAAACATCTTGCTTAACAAAATTTTTCTGGAGAGAAAATGGCAGATATCAATAAAATAGTCCTCGCCTATTCCGGCGGACTCGACACCTCGGTTATCCTCAAATGGCTCAGTGAAGAGTATCAGTGCCCGGTAGTGGCTTTCGCCGCCGACGTCGGCCAGGAGGAAGACTGGGACGCGGTCCGCAAGAAAGGCCTGTCTACCGGGGCCGACAAGGTGGTAATTTCCGACCTCAGGGAGGAATTCGTCAGGGATTACGTGTTCCCAGCCTTCCGGGCCAACGCCATCTACGAAGGTTCATACCTGCTCGGCACCTCGCTGGCCCGACCTATTATCGCCAAAGAGCAGGTCCGGGTTGCTGAAGCGGAAAACTGTGATGCGGTAAGCCACGGCGCAACCGGCAAGGGCAACGACCAGGTTCGCTTTGAGCTCACCTATCTTGCCTTAAACCCCGGCCTGGCTATCATCGCCCCCTGGCGCACCTGGGATCTTAACTCCCGGACCAAACTCATCGCCTACGCTGAAGAACACGGCATCCCGATCCCGGTTACCAAGGAGAAGCCATACAGTTCGGATGAAAACCTGCTGCACATCAGTTTTGAAGGCGGCCTCCTTGAAGACCCCTGGAACGAGCCGGAAGAGTCTATGTTCAAGCTGTCATGCTCGCCGGAGTCCGCCCCGGACAAGCCAACCTATATCGAACTGAAATTCAGTAAGGGTACCCCGGTGGCCATCGACGGCGAGAAGCTTTCCCCGGCCGCCATGCTGGCCAGACTGAATTCCCTCGGCGGCGAAAATGGCATCGGCCGCCTTGATATGGTAGAAAACAGATTCGTGGGCATGAAATCCCGCGGGGTCTATGAAACCCCCGGCGGCACCATTCTTCGCGCCGCCCATCGCGATCTGGAAACTATCACCCTTGATCGTGAAGTTTTAAAGATCAGGGACAGCCTGGTGCCCCGCTACTCGGAACTCGTCTACAATGGCTTCTGGTTCTCGCCGGAAATGAAGATCATGCAGAGAACCATGGACGACTGCCAGGAAACGGTTAACGGCCTTGTCCGCTTAAAACTTTACAAGGGCAACTGCACCCCGGTAGGCCGTAAATCAGAGAAGTCCTTGTATCAGGAAAGTTTCGCCACTTTTGAAGAAGATGAGGTTTATACCCAGGCCGATGCCGGCGGTTTTATCCGCCTCAATGCCCTGCGGTTGACCATTCAGGCCCTGGTTGAAAAGCAAAAAGGATAGAGCCATGAGCGATAAGCCCTGGGGAGGAAGATTTTCCGGCAGCACCGCTGCTTCGGTAGAAGAATTCACCGCATCCCACCAGTTCGACCGGCAGCTTTATCGACACGATATTGCCGGCAGTCGGG
>JBDLIW010000023.1:0-8699 GCA_039714695.1 Thermodesulfobacteriota bacterium
ATTTCGGGAATATAGGCTGTTCCGGTACACCCAGCCCGCGCGCGTATCGGTTTCCAACCCATAAAGGTACCTATAACTTAAAGCCGATGCGGCAACCGCTATCGTTCCAATAGAGGTGGTGCGGGCAGCATCGGAAAAAAATTCTGCCGTCACGTTCCCGCCCGGCACCACGGTCACCTTGCCATATATCGAAGCCGGCGACAAATAGGCAGAGTCCAAGCCTATGGTGGCGACCTCGGGGATATTGTTATTGTAGATTTCGACAAAGGGACTGCCGCCGCCGGCATTCTGCTCCCACATACAGATTGAATAACCGGAATTAAGATTTAGATACTGGTCGACATCATTCGACACAACCCAGGGACACTCCCAGTTTTTGGCCGGGGCATTTGGGCTGAGTTCAAATTCAAAGAGATGTTCAAAGCCAACCGTATCGTCGAAATGTCCGGTGCCATAGTCAACATAGAGATAAGTGTCGGCAGCATCACTGGAGTCACCATCAACCAGGGCCTCATAACGACTGCCATTGGGGTTGACGGTTAAAATACCGGAAGGATCAACTTCGGTGAAAGACTCAAAATTCTCATAACTGGGAACCCCGACCACATCCGGGGCAAAATGAACACCTTGCAGATTGGTGCCGGCCGGGATCGAGGTATCGACAAAGGACATGCCTCCATCGGTTGAGCGGGCAACCGCACCACTGTCACCAACGCAGACACCGGTATTGGCATCAGCAAACCAGACACCATTCAGATTCTGGGTTGTGGGAGATGGGACAAGGCTCCAGCCTGCCAAAGCAGATTGAGCTTGAAATAGAAGGAAGATTAAAACAGAAAGCGTTGCCGCACGGGCATGCTTGATTTTAGAACTTCGCTTTTGAAGATATGTTTTTTTTGTCAGCTTCCGGGAAATCAAAACATGAAGACACCGGGCGGACAGTTACACAATAACAAACACATAGACGTTTATGGCACCCCCTTGCACCATTAACACCAATTACCTGAAAATCCAGGAAAAACCACAGACGCACACGCCATACCACAACGTGTCACTCATTGTATCACAACCAATACCTGAGAATCAAACGAAAAGTTATTGAATATTCAATGTTTATCAATGGGAGCTGAACATAGATTCCATTGTTGTGAATTGAACGGATTAAATTCGTAAAATCGCCATAAAGACCTTTTTATAAAAGTTTATTGAAACACAGGCCATCAACAGATGATTGTGTAATCATACCAGCTAGTTAAACACACAAAGAAACTCTTGTGACACTGGCAGGCCGCAGGCAACAGCAACATCATCCGTAAAAAATCATCCTATCTGTTATGGAAAAGATGCTGCGGATCCGATTGTAAAGTTGATCAAACCGGAATAGGTAAATTGTGCCGGAAACGAAAAGAAAGCCCGGGCAGAACCCGGGCTTTCAAAGAAGCTATGTAATCCTGGAAATCAGTCAACAAAAGCGATATCAACCGAAGGACGCATGGTGGAGCATACCGCCAGAGCACCATGGATCTTGTGATTTTTGAACTGGTCGAGCAAGGCCTGATCGGCCCCTTCACCCTGATCGTAAGCCACCAGGGCCTGCTGGCTCAGGTTATAATCGAAACGGGGCGCCCATTTCCGGGAACCAAGCCGGGCGGTGGTTGAGCAATTGTCAACCATGAAGGCTACGCCCTTGTGATGCATATAGGGATTAAGTGAATCGACCGCCTCGATAACCGACTCGTTGGCAACTTCGCTCAGGCAATGGCCTTTCTCGATCAGGAGATCGATCTGGGCCATCATTGTCGCACAGTACATGCCGGCAGTCAGAGGATCGATCTGGATTTCTGCATCGGTGCGGGCGGCACGAACCTTTTCACCAACCTGCCACATCTTGGTGCCATCGATCTTTCCCATCGGGAAACGGCTATGACGCTGCCCTGCCATAACAACGCTGCGAATCTCGTTGCAGCTTGAAACTTCGTCATACATTTCCAGCAGGATATCGAAAGCCGGACCGTATGACAGGGAGTAAATACGCTCGAAAACCTTCTTGTCGTCATCACCGAGATTATTGTAAACGGTGATTATTCCCTCATGGGAAATGGTCTTGCTGATCGGGCCGGTGATGTTTTCAACGGTGGCGATAAAGGCTTCTTCCTCGCCCATGCCATTTTCCGTAACATAGCGGCGATAGAGTGCTTCAACGATGCCGTGGACGGCGCCCAGCAAGATGCCGCGCTCACCGAATATGTCACTGCGGAACTCAAAGCCGAGGGTGGTCATAAACATATAGGGAGAACCGAGGGCAACAGCCCAGCCAAGGGCGTGATCGGTGGCCTTGCCGTCGATGTCCTGCTCGATGGCGAAACTGGCATTGATCCCGGCGCCATTTACTTTCTTGCCCTGGACGTAAAGACGGCGGACCGAGGGGCCCATGCCTTTCGGGCAGACTCCAACAACATTGACATTGGCAGGAAATTTTTTGCCGATACTTTCCAAATAGCCAAGCAGAAAACCATGGGACAGGCCGAGGGTTGATCCATCCTTCAAGTTATCGAAAATCTGCTGATAATTTTCGGCCTGGGCGGCATCGGAAATCAGCAGCACGACCATATCTGACTCACGAATGACCTGGTACATTTCACCGAGGGTATTGGTATCTTCAGTAAAACCGGCCTCACGGGCGGCGGCCATTGAAGAACTGCCTTCCCGCAAACCGATCTTCACCCTGATCTCGGTACCTTCCAGGGAATCCCTCAGGTTCTGGGCCTGGGCAGGTCCCTGCGAGCCCCAGCCGATAACCCCGATCTGCTCAACGCCGGCGAAGGCCTTGGGCAAAAGATTGAACTTGTCCCTGCCGCCAACGACGACCATCTCTTCGGTTTCGGCAAGTTTAATATTCTCGGTTTCAAACACATCCGTCTTAAACGTAAGACCCATTACTGCCTCCTGTAAAAACTGTTGCGCCGGCCTTATTTAATCCCAGGGGACGGCCGGAACTTGATATATAAAACAATCGCTATTTCACTCAATTAAAACAAAACCAAGACAACGGAAAAGGTGTCCGTTAAAAAAAGAATTCAGTTGTATACCCTAAAGAGAGCCAACAGTAAACAAGTTATGAACCGGCTGCTGAAAAAGATATTTGATTTAACCTCCCAAAGACGGGGAGTTAACGGTAAGCGGAAATTCGCTGCGGTTTAAGGACAAGGAACGTAAGGCAGCACCGTTTGTCATTTCGACCAGAGGGAGAAATCTTATAGCACAACAAGCCAGATTTCTCACATTCGCTCGAAATGACACAAAGACCAGGTCATGAGATTGCTTCGTAACCCTGACGGGTTTCTCGCAATGACGTAAGGGTCGTCGTTGCGAGCGACACAACGCAATCTGTTTTTTCCCTTTAATATGACAGAGTGTTCTATACAAAAAAATTCTGAACATTAGTACAATCAGAATCTTTTCTCTAAGTTATCGATGGTGCTGATTTCTTCTCGCTTATCCCTCTCTGGAGGATTTCCCGATTATAACGGGCAATCACATCCCTTCGTCTGAGCATCCCAACCACCCAGCGGTTGTCGGTAGCCTCTACTACCGGGATCTCCTCAATCCCTTTCATATCGAAGATGCTCATGGCAGTATAGAGATTATCATCGGGGGTCAGAACCAGGACCTCTCGCGAACACACATTGCCGACCAGCGCTTCCATCCTCTGCTCTTCGTCGTGGACGATCCACTTCACATCCTGCATGGAGATAATGCCGGTCATCCGGCCGGAATCATCAATCACCGGAAAATAGAAACTGGACTCTGCCATTCGGAAAATAGCCAGCAACTGATCGATATTGGCTTTCTCGCTGATGAAATCAACATCTTCACTGACAACGGCCCCGACCTTGATCGACTTCATGATCGCCATCTCCATACCCTCGTGGATATCAATCCCCTCGCGGGTAAAATCAACCGTGTCGATGGAGTCTGGGTTAAGTTTGCTGGCCACAACCGTGCCGATGATACTGGAAAGCATTATGGGAATGATGATCAGATAATTACCGGTCATTTCGAACAACAGGAAAATGGCCGTAACCGGAGCATGGGTGGAAGCGGCCAGAAAGGCCCCGATGCCGACCGCCGCATAGGCTCCGGGATTGGCCGTCATGGTGGGCAGCAGATCATGGGCAACCCCTCCGAAAGCACCGCCGATCACCGCCCCGATAAAAAGCGCCGGGGCAAAGACCCCGCCGGCCCCACCGGACCCCAAGGTGATTGCCGTAGCGACTATTTTCATCAAAATCAGGGCCAGCATGATACCTAAAGCGCCTTTGCCGGCCAGGACCTCTTCTATATATTCATAACCATCCCCCATGACCTGCGGGAATAAAATGGCTATTGAACCAACCAGGAAGGCTCCATAGATGGGCTTCAACTGGGGATGGAGATTGATCCCGTCGAAACGGTCCCGGATTGCATAAAAGATCCGGATATGAACCACGGCAATAACCCCCACCACCACCCCCATCAGAATGTAGAGTGGGACCTCGACCAATGGGTTTACCAGATGATAGTCAGGAATAGGAAAGGCAGGAGACTCGCCGTAGTAGGCCCGGGAGACAACGGTGGCCATGGCCGAAGATATGACCAGGGCCGAAAAAGAAGAGATTTCATAGGTGCCGAGAAGAACGATCTCCGAGGCAAAGAAAACCCCGGCGATGGGCGCGTTGAACATCGCCCCCACCCCGCCGGCGCAACCGGCGGCGATATAGACCTTCATCCGGACTCCGGACACTCTGAAGAACTGCCCGAACTGGGACCCCACTCCGCCGCCAACCTGGGCGATAGGGCCCTCCACTCCGGCGGAACCGCCGGTGCCGATGGTCAGGGCTGTAGAAACAATCTTGATAATTACATTACGGAACTTAACGATACCGCCTTCCAGGTTGACCTTTTTAAGGAACTTGGTAAAGCCGTAGCCATTAACTTTGCCGGGAAAAAGCAGGGACAGCGGGATCAGCAGGAGCATGCCGGTCATCGGCACCAGGGGCAGCAGAAAAATCCGCCAGTCTCCCCCCTGCTGGGTCCAGGCAAAACCAGGAACAAAGATATGATGATGGACAAAATCGACGACCGTCCGGAAAACAATATTGGCCAACCCGGCCGAAAGGCCGATGGCTGAGGCAATGATCACCATCAGGGAATTTTCCCCGGGCAGGAACTTTTTCAGCCGCCCCGAAAAGGAAAGGTCCAGGGCGGCATTATCCAGAATCTTGCCTACCTTGATTTTTTTGCCCCATTTACTTTTCATGGTAACTCCGCCACCGGTCCGGTTGTTTTCTCAGGGACCACACAGCCCAGCATCGCAGCCTGGCTGATGAAATAATCGTCGGTCATCCTGGCCATGAAATCGCGCACGATAGCGGCCGGCTCGTTTGCCTCCTGATAGGTGGTTGCCAGACCGGCCAGAAATTCCTGGTAGATATCCGAACCCCGCCTCTCCTTGCGCAGATCATCAAGATAAGATTCGAAAAGGGTCCGATAACAGTTTTTTATCGTCTCGTAGTCCCTTTTTATTATCGCATTCAGGTATATCTTCTCATAATTGAATTCTTTCAATTTCTCGAGGGCGAGGCCAACATCCGGGCTGAAGCTGAGCCGATCCTCCCGGCAACCATTTCTGATCAGGTCGGCTACCAGCCGATAAACTATGGTGCCGTTGGTATTGCCCAGAACATCACTGCAATCGACAGGGAGATCATCCCGACTGATCAAGCTAAGTTCAATGGCATCCTCGATATCCCGACCAATATACCCGATAGTATCACACAGCCTTACCAGACATCCCTCCAGGGTCATCGGCATTGCTTCTTCGGGAGTCAACACCCCGGCTTCCTGATTGACAACCCGGTCAATGTCTGCGAAATCACGCTGCCGACAAGGCCTTAGTTCATTGCTATGGGTTTCCCCGTCATGGAAGAGAATCCCATCCAGGGTCTGAAGAGTCAGGTTCCAGCCCTGCCCTCCCCGCTCTATTCTGTCGAGAAATACCACCGACTGAATATTGTGATGAAAGGGTGGCTGGCCGTGCTCCCGGCAGAGATCAGACAACAGTTTCTCCCCGTCATGACCGAAGGGAGGATGGCCGATATCGTGGCCCAGGGCTATGGCCTCGATCAGGTCTTCATTCAAATCTAGAAAACGTCCTACGGTCCTGGCGATCTTCGAAACCAGCTGAACATGGAGGACCCGGTGAGTAATATGGTCGTTGGCTATCAGGTAGAAAACCTGGGTCTTGTCGATATAACGGGTATAGGCCCGGGAATGCATAATCCGGTCACTATCTAGAGAAAATTCCTGGCGATGCCCACCCTTGCCCTCGTCACGGCGGCGCAGAGCTGAAGTGCTCAGGGAAGCAAGGGGCGACAGGCGCTTCGCTTCTTTTTCATCGAGCTGATCTTTAAGCTCAGCCAGATATGGATCGACAGGGAATTCCATCATTTTTCACATCACGGATCCTGAAACGGCTTTTATACCGGAAATCACTAGAGTATTTATAAAACGAAACAATCTTTATGCATCAATTTTCCTTTTTTTTCAACCTCTTAATCGATATTTACCAACCTGCAGCAAAGGCCTTTTCAGCGGAAAATTCTCAATATGACAATTTGCAGTTGCATCCACCAAACATTCCCGTGATACGATGAAGCTAAGACAACGATAAAAATGAATAATGAGGAAACCTTATGGCCACCCTGGGACTGTATGAGGAGAACATAGCAGAAGCCAGTCAGTTGCGGCTCACCGCCCAGCTGGCCTTCGCCACTAACAACGAACCGATAGACGACCCGCAAATCCTCTATGATATGTCCCTGGATATGGACAACGTCATCCAACTCGGCCGACCGATAAAAAGCCCGGAAAAATTCGGCTTCAGACACGACACCCCGCAGATAGTCTGGAACCACCATAACCCTGTCGGCAGAACCGCCAAGGCCCGGCGCTTCTGGCATGAAGCCGGAGCTGAAGAGAAAAAAAACCTTGCGACCCTGGCCCGTGAGGCGGTTCTTGATTTACAGGAAACAGGCTCGGTTACCTCCCGGGCTTATGCCGGGCTCGACGAGGAATTCTGTGTCGGAGTGCAGTTTGCCGGCAACCGCCATTACCCGGTCGCAGCCCTCTCCTTTCTTCTTAATTTCCAGGCCTTGAATACCTCTGAGCACAACAGCTTCTATCGCAATAGCCGGCCGATAAATGAACCGGACATGCTGCTAATCTACGATCCTGACTGGTACCATCCCGATTACGAAGGGGGTCTGGTGATAATAGATCGGGAGTCTAAAACGATTTTTGTCCTGGGATTGGCCTATTTCGGGGAGATCAAGAAAGGTCTGCTGACCCTGGTCTGGCATACCGCCATCCATGAACGGATCGGTGATGCCGAGATGCGCCGCTTCCTGCCCATTCATGGCTCGATCTGCGTAATTAACGGCAAAACCCTGGTGATCATTGCCCTGTCCGGCAGCGGCAAGTCTTCATTATCGAGAAACGCTGAGAGCATTGCCCACGATGATGCCTTCGTGGTAAGCATGGTCACCGGCAAGGTCATTGTTCTGGAGCCGACCTTCTTCAATAAAACAGACGGCGATGATATAGGCGACGAAACCACCCGGCGCGGTCTGATCTTTTACAATATGGGACTGGCCGAGATAGATGGCCACCTGGATGTCATACCTCAAGACCGGCTGGTCGCCAATGGCCGGGTAATTCAGGAGCGACCCTTTAACGCGGTGGATGGTTATGACGGGATTGACATTGTCAGCCTGGTAATGAAGGACGATACCCTGCCACCCATTTCCCTGATCAATAATCCGGCCCTGTTTGTCGCCTTCGGAGCTTCATTGATGACCAAGAGGAGTCTGGCTGAAGCACTGAAGTCGATAGAAGAGCAGTTCGCCCTGGTTATCGAACCGTTCGCCCAGCCCTTCCGTTCCTGGCGCCTCAATACCGAAAGCCGCATGTTCCAGCTGTTCCTGGAGCTGTTCAAGCCGGTCACCGTCATTCTCAATACCGGTGATTTCATGGGCAACGATATCAGCCTCGAACTGACCAGGGACTTGATCTTACCGAAGTTGACCGGCGACGATCTTGATTTTCAGCCATGGCGTATTGTTCCGAAAAAAATGGTCGGATTGATAAAAAAAGGAACCCTGGGCAAAGAATACAACCGTAATTTCACCCCAAAAACCAGCGATCACGAGTATGTGGCAAGATTTGTGGAAAGGATGCAGACCCGCATCGATTTCCTGACGGAACTGAGGGACCAGAAAAAGCTCCATGCCGATTTCGTCGATCCGCTGCTGAAGGTCAGAATCGCCCTGGACGAATTCCTGCAGCGAGATCCGATCGCCGGAGATTTCTCCTGGAAGAAGGCTGATCTGGATGAGTTGGGGAAAAATTGGGCTCCAGAGGACGGGCTGAGATAAATAGCAAACTTAATTTTACTGAAATCAAAAAACCATTCACTTTCTACCTACTTCGTGTCTGTTCAGAAAATGAGGATTTTTTTCTGAGAACGAGAAGTGAGCACTTTCAAAGAACGAAACGACGAAGGTCTCGGGGAAAAAGACCATTTCCGGGCAGACACTAGTCCCACAACCGAACCACAACCCTACCCTGGGCCACGCCCTTCAACATCCGGTCAATGGCGC
>JBDLIW010000024.1:0-8414 GCA_039714695.1 Thermodesulfobacteriota bacterium
CGGATCTGGCCAGAAATGAGGCGCCAACCGGTAAAGCTGCTTCGTCAAAATCGAACCTGGGACTATGGGCCGGTGCATCGGTCAGACCGGCCTTGCGGGCCCCGAATCTGACGAAGCACCCGGGTACTCGGTCAAGGTAATAAGAAAAATCTTCTCCACCCATACTGGGGTGAGGCAGTTCGCGAATCATCTCTTTGCCGATGGTTAATTCCGCCGATTTTCTGGCCAGGGATGTTGCGTAGGGGTCATTGATTATCGGTTTGTACCCCTGGGTGAAAAGGATCGAAGTTGTGGCCTGGTGCAATTCGCCAACCGCTTTAACCATCCGCTTCAAGCCCTTGAAGATATCGTCACGGACACCTGGATGCGTTGTTCTGATGGTTCCTTCGAGTATGGCAAGGTCGGCAATGACATTCGGAGCACTGCCGCCGTTGATCTGGCCAACGGTGATCACGCTGGGATGCGAAGGGTTGATTTCTCTGGAAACGAGGGTCTGGATTGACATGACCAGCAAACTCGCCACCACAATGCTGTCCACGGTTTCGTGAGGTTTGGCTGCATGCCCGCCCCTGCCCTTGATCTCGATGCGGAACTCATCGGTGTACGCACAGATTATCCCTTCCTGGACGGCAATTTCACCCACGCTGAAATGCCGGTCAATATGGCCGCCAAAGATGATGTCAACCCCGTCCAGAGCGCCATCCCTGATCATGGACTCGGCTCCGCCGCCACCTTCCTCGGCCGGTTGAAATATCAGTTTTACCTGCCCCTGAATATTCGCATCCTTCAGAAGTGCGGCGGCCCCCAGCAACATCGCGATATGACCGTCATGGCCGCAGGCGTGCATGACCCCTGGGGTTTTGGAAGAAAATGAAAGGCCGGTTTTTTCTTCGAGGGGCAGGGCGTCCATGTCAGCCCGTAAGGCTACACAGGGGGATTTATTGTTCCCACCCCCGTCAAGGGTGGCCAGGATACCTGTTTGAGCCAGGCCGGCTCTATACGGAATTTTTAATTCACCCAGTTTTTTCTGGATATATGCCGAGGTTCTATGTTCCTCGAAAGGAAGTTCCGGGTGCTGATGGAGGTGGCGGCGGATATTCCGCATCCAGGTGATCAGTTTTTTATCGGGAGTCAGGTTGGTCATGGCTGATTGGTGGCTTATTTCCCGAAATCACATACCGGGTATTTGCATGTTTTGCACTGGCGGCACAGGCCTCCATGGCCCATGGCGGCAAGTTCCTGGCGACCGATTTTCTCACCGGTAAGTATCCTCGGCAGGACCAGGTCTAAGATTGTTATCCGGTGAAACATTCCGCAGGCAGGGATGCCGATGACCGGGATGTCCCCGATATAGCCGACCAGAAACATTGCCCCGGGCAGAACCGGTGATCCGTAGGTTATTTCAGTTGCCCCGGCTTTTTTGATGCCCAGACGGGTGACGTCATCCGGATCGACCGACATTCCGCCGCTGGTGATGATCAGGTCCGCTCCTGCCTTCAGGCAATTGGCTATTTCGTCGGCGATAATATCGATATCATCGGGGGCGAAGCTAACTTTAACAACCTCGGAGCCAATCTCTGCCAGCTTGTCACGAAGAACGGCCTCAAAGGCGTCTTCTATTCTGCCGTGAAACACCTCGCTGCCGGTAATAACCAGCCCGGCCTTTCGCTTGGGCAGTTTACTGACAGAGATAATGCCCCCTTGGGTGGCGGCGATCTCCGCCGCCTTGCTGACCAGTTCTCGATTGCCGACCAGGGGGATGAGCCTGGTAGCGCCGACCTGGGTGCCCTGTTTTACCGGCGTATTGTTATGCAGGGTGGCGCACATGACCTCTCCCAGGAGATTGAACTCATACAGCGAAGCGATGTTTATCTTCAGCAATCCGTCGCAGTCGGCGACGATGCTTAATTTGCCCTCTACCGGTTCACCCTCTACCCTTACTCCTTCCCCGGCCAGAGACCCGGCAAGAATTGCAGCGGCTTCGTTCTCATGGATATCTTCGGCTCCCAGTTCCAGAACGTAGATATGTTCCTTTCCCAGATCTTTAAGGAGCGGCACATCCTCCTGGCTGATAATATGACCTTTTCTGAAGGCCGGGCCTTTGAAGTCTTTTGTTTTACTTATCCGCGTTATGTCGTGGGGCAGGACCATGCCCACCGCTTGCTCTACAGGGATTGTTTTTTGCACAAAACTTCTCCAGTAACTATTTTTGGCTAGATAACTTCGAAGTAACGGCCGGTTGCGCATGACCGGCACAGTAATTGCCCGGCTTTTTCCACTTCACGGCAATCCTGAACCCAGTCTCCGCAGCTTTCACATTGGATTCTCCGTAACGGCCGGCCCGGCATATCTTCTTCCGGGATATCAACTTTAACCTGCTGGACTTTGAAAAGTTCATCGTCGGGCATCACCCGGTACGCGGCGAGCTGGCGTTGGTATTTATCCTCTATCTCCGGGTGGTATTTTTTTGACAACTCCCTCGATTCCTCCAGGGCGGTTATCCTGACGGCCTCACCGGTGTCGAGGTTGACGAATGATGCGGCCATTATGCCGTAATCGAGCCATTTCAAAGAACGCTTGCCGAGAGTGCAGCCCGTTACGGTCTGGATGGCATCGGTGGCACAACGGTCAATTTCGACCAGGACATAGAATTTCTTGCGGTCCAGACCCCGGGGGTCTTTGATCTTGATAGCCTTAAGACCGAGCATGGCCATGCGCACGCCGATAACCTGGCCGGCGCAGATATGGCCATGGATGGCGGTGGATTTTTCAAGCAATGTGTCAAAGGACTCCATTTGAAGTCTCCATTTAAGATATTAATTAACCTTTATTTATTCTATATTACTTTGTCCTGCTGTCTAGACAATTTTATCTCCCACGAACAACCCCAGGGTTGAAAAGCCAGAAAAAGGTTGTAGAAACTTGGTGATATACAATATCATCTATTGAACGATCAAGAATCGCAATGGGGGGAATATGAATAACGAACCTGAGAAACTCCGTGTGCTGCTTGTCGATGATGAAAATGATATCCTCGACCTTTACTGCAATATTCTGTCCCATGACAGCAATTTATGTAAGGCGGCATATGGCTCGGAAGGCAGCAGGGACGGCTTCCTTGATGTCAGGGAATTGTTGCCCGATTTTGAAAGGTTTGAAACTACCCGTTGCAATCAGGGGAACGAAGCGATTGATGCCGTAAAACAAAGCCTGGCCGACAACCATCCCTACGCCATAACCCTGCTCGATATCAGGATGCCCCCTGGGCCGGATGGCTTGGAAACGGCGGTTGAACTTCGCAAGCTGGACCCACTTCTCAATATTGTGATCGTTACGGCTTACCCAGAGCTCCCACCCCTTGATATTGCCCGGCTTATTCCTCCTCTTGGCCGGCTCCTTTTTATGCAGAAACCTGTCCTGCCCCTCGAATTGATTCAGATTTCTTCTGTCTTGGCCGATAAATGGCGGGCCGAGCAGCAATTGAGATAACTTTCTGATTCCCCCTTACGAGGGGCAACATCTTCCTCCTCTTTATTGTTCAACGGCTGAACAGAGACATCCGAAGAGATTTTCTTCGGTGAAGAGTCTGGCGCTAGAGAAGACCTTGAAAAGATATTTGTTTGTACTTCAGCACATAGAAATAGGAGAAGAAAAGGATGTTTGGTCTTAATACGCCAATGCTTTCACTTCCTGAACGGCAAATTATATGCCGAGAGTGAAGGCCTTGATCAAGGGGCGACCTTTCACTTGCTGATTCCAAAAAATCAAGGAATTCCCGAGTAGCATTTATCTCCGAGATTTTTTTCTGGATCATAAAAGACTGGTCCGTCCAAAACACATCAACGGCTGGCAAAAAGCGGATATTGATGGTATCTCTGTAGGCAGATTAATAGCTGCCGGTTTTGCTGAACCGGCTGTTTCTGACTAACAAGTTTTTCCGGTTGATTAATGTATCCGAGGGGACTGAAAACCAGTATCGCCGTAAACCTTCTCCTGGTCCTGACGGCAGCAATGCTGTTGACTGATCTGGTTATGATCGGGATAACCAGGCAGGAACTTACCAGGGCTCGGGTGAGGGAAGGGGTGTCCTTGCTGTCCGCTGTGGCGCCTATCTTATTGTCAGGGAGGCCTGACACCGGGGTGTCTTCCTTTCAGCTTATGGGCATGTTGAACGATATTTCAGCCAACTGTATCCAGGTAACGGACAGTGAAGGTGGTGGCGTCTTTGTCTCAGGGCCTGATTGTGAGTCTGTTGCTCTCTTGAACAGTGGTGCCGGCCGAGTGATCGAGACTGGTAAAACAGACATCTCCTTTAACGGGGTAACCCGTGGCCTGGTGTTTCCGGACAGTAAAAATCTTGTAGTCAGCCACCCCCTGTTCGATGAAAAACGACCTATCGGTGCCGCCTCGATCGAGTTGCGACTTGACGGACTTTATGACGCTCTGCGCAAGTCCCAGCGGATGTTTCTGGTCTATTTCCTGATAAATATCCTGGCCCTGACCCTTTTCGGCTTTTTTCGCTTATATCGGAGTCTTTTAAGGCCGATCAATCTTCTGGTCAACACTGCGGAAGAGTTCAGGGATGATGAGGGCTTTTCTTTTTTACCCGACAGCCGGGATGGAGAGTTCAACCGACTTTCCCATTCACTGAATAAGATGCTGACCAGGATTAACAGTGACCGGGCGAGGCTGCAGGAAACTGTAGCAGAGTTGGAGCAGGCTAATCTGAACCTCCGTAAGGCGCAACAGGAAGTTGTGCGGGCCGAAAAACTTGCCTCGGTAGGCCGACTTTCAGCGGGTATTGCCCATGAAATAGGGAACCCGATAGGTATCGTTCTAGGTTATCTCGATCTGCTCGACAAGGGTGAATTGAGCGATGATCAGAAAAAAGATTTTATCAGCCGGGCCACCGGCGAGGTAAACCGGGTGAATACCATAATCAGGCAGCTTCTGGATTTTGCCCGTCAACCGTCGGACGAGATGCAGATAGGGGTTGCCGTTCACGAAGTGGTCAATGAAGTCGCTGAGCTATGTGCGGTCCAGCCTTTGATGGCCAGGGTTGAGATCAGAGTCGAAGCCAAGGCGGAAAGAGATCTGGTGGTGGGTAGTATCGGGCAGTTCAAGCAGGTTTTTATCAATCTTTTGATAAATGCGGCGGATGCGATAAGCAATACGCCTGATGGTGGGCCGGAAGGCCTGGTTGTAATCAGGACCTCCAACCAGACCGCGGATGAGCTCGGTGGCCTCCCGAAAAAACTGCGGATTGAATTTATCGATAACGGCCCCGGCATAGATGCAGGAGAACTGGAAAACATATTTGATCCTTTTTATACAACCAAGGAACCCGGCAAGGGAACCGGCCTGGGGCTTTCGATCTGCTTTACAATTATCGAAAGCATGGGTGGGATGATCAGGGCGGCAAGTGAGGGGAACGGTACGACCATCACCGTTGATCTGCCCCTTATCGGGCCATCAAATAAGGACAAGGACATCAACTGATGAAAAATAATCGGCAAAACAGAAATCTTCTGATCATAGATGATGAAGAGAATATGCGGCATATGCTCACCATTCTGGCAGAGGGGGCTGGTTATCGTGCGGTCTCCGCCGCTGATGGCCTGCTTGCCCTTGATCTGCTCGAAAAGGAGAATTTTGATTTTATCCTCTGTGATGTCAAGATGCCCAATATGGACGGGATGGAATTTCTCAAGGCCTCTGTCGATCTCCGGGCGAACTCTACGGTTATAATGATGTCGGCGTACGGCACGATTGATCTGGCCCTGGAAGCCATGAAATGCGGGGCCTACGATTTCATCTCCAAACCTTTCAAGGCCGATGAAGTTACTATGGCCCTGAGAAAAGCGGAGGAAAGGGAAAACCTGAGACGGGAAAATGTCCGGCTCCGGGACCAATTGCGACATCTGGAAGAAGAAGGAGGCTTTGGTGGAATGATCGGCAAGAGTCGTGCAATCCACCAGGTTTTCGAGCTTGCTTCCAAGGTTGCCCGTTACAGCACAACAGTCCTTATTACCGGAGAATCCGGCACCGGCAAGGAGCTTATTGCCCGAGGGATACATTACGTGAGTCCCAGGGCAGAGCAACCACTGGTGCCGGTAAACTGCGGGAGTATCCCCGAAACCCTGCTGGAAAGTGAGCTCTTTGGCCATGTCAAAGGGGCGTTCACCGGCGCAGATCGGACCCACAAGGGCTTATTTGAAGAAGCGGCAGGGGGGACGATTTTCCTCGATGAGGTTGGGGAACTGCCTTTGCCGCTGCAGGTGAAAATTCTGCGGGTCTTGCAGGAAAGCGAGATCAGGCCGGTCGGCTCAACCGAGACCAGGAAGGTCGATGTCAGAGTGATTGCCGCCACTTCGAGAAATCTGGAGGAAGAGATCGAACAGGGAGAGTTTCGGGAAGACCTCTTTTACCGACTGAATGTGATGCCGATCCATCTGCCGCCTCTCCGTGAGCATCCCGAAGATATCCCCTCGCTTTGCCGTCATTTTATCAGTCTTTTCAACGAAAAACTTGGGGTTGAGGTTGAAGGGGTTTCATCGGAAGCCATGGCCGGCTTAATGGCTTTGCCCTGGTCCGGCAACGTCAGGGAGCTTGAGAATGTTATGGAAAGGGCCATGGTCCTGAGTGACGGTAAGCTGCTGCGCCCCGAAGATCTGCCGGGACACGATGAAAAGGATGGCACGGGGATGATCTGTCTTGGAGAAGAGACCGGTCTTTCCCTGAAGAAAGCCAAAAAAATATGGGAGAGGAATCTTATCTTGAGAGCCCTTGAAGCTACCGGCGGCAACCGTTCCAAAGCTGCAGGTCTGCTTGAGATCAGCTTTCCTTCCTTGCTGAACAAGATTAAAGATTACAGCATAGACGTAATAAGCAGATGATTGGCTGTTGTTTTGACTCCTGAATATTCCCTTTTCTGTCATCTCGAACGGCCGTCAGGCCGGAGAGATCTATCTTCTCCGGCTGTTCGCTTCGCTCAGGATTTCTCCTGGCGTCGAAATGACAAATTGAACAACAAACCGCAGAACCGCAGAATAAGGAATGTAGAAATTAGAATGTAGAAATAACGATCATCAACTTCTGCGGTTCGATATTCCATGTTCGATATTCAATATTCTCTTTTCCTTTACAGCTAAAATTACTCTTCTTTAAGGGCCAGGAGAGGTTCCAGCTTAGCCAGGCGGTATACCGGGATTAAGGCACCGGTGAGACAGGCGCCGCTGCCGACCAGCAAAGCCAGCAGACTTAACAGGATGCTGCTTGGCGAGGTAATTGCTATCTCTCCCAGGCGGTTCATCAGGCTGAAATCAGAGGCCAGGTAGTTGAGGAGCAGATGCCCGGTTAAAACGCCGATCAGTCCGCCGAGCACGCTGATTATTGCCGCTTCACTAAGAAACATCCTGACAATATGGTCACGCCGGGCCCCGAGGGCCTGCAGGATACCCACTTCACGTTTCCTTTCATTAGTCATGGCAGTGAAGGTAGACCAGGCCAGCATTATCGAGAGTACCGAGGCAATCAGGATTGTAATGGTGAAAATCCTGGTAATGTCTTTCAGGGTTGAGCGTACGTCTTTGCCGATACTGCCTCTGGTCATCAGGCCAACTGTCGGATTGGCCGATCTGATCACGGCTACCGCATTATCAAGGTCTATTCCTTCTTTCAGTTTAAGAAAAACAATAGAGATATCATTTTCCTTTCTTTGTCCGGTAGCTTCTATGGTGATGGCATCAAGATCCTGTTTGCGCATGAAAATACCATGATCGAGGCCGGTGCCGGTTTCCTTTAAATGCCCGACGACGTTAATCGGTTGGCCGAAAAGGGTGGCGGTGTTGATCAGACCGAGAAATTCATGGACATAGCTGCCGACATAAACCTCACCGTCTTGCAGCTCGCGATTGGTGTCCAACCATGGTTTGACTACAAAATCGGTAGCCTGATCAATAGCAACGACCTGGCCCTCGATGATGCTGCAGCATTCCGACTCTAGAGTGTCCAGATAAACATGGAAGGTGGCTTTGTCGACAATATCGAGGTCGCGCATCGACTCGAAGACAAATTCGTCCATGTAGAAAGTCTTTTCAGTACTTTCCAGGATAAATTCCTCGGCTAACTCGACAGCTTTGGCCGGAACCAGAACTATGTCCGCCCCCAGTTTCTGGGAAGCATCCTTGATGTCTTCCTTGATTGCCCGGTTGAAGAGCAGGGCAAAGACCAACAGGGAGACCAGCATGGCGACCGCCATAACCAGAACAACGTTTCTGAACATCTTTCTGGTGACACTTTTCCAGGCGATAGCACCCAGGCTGTAGATCTTTGGTTCAACCATTATTGTTTTAATGTCTCGTTAAATGATTAGTGGCTGGTATTCAAACGTAAAAAAAGGGGGGAACCGTTAA
>JBDLIW010000025.1:0-8283 GCA_039714695.1 Thermodesulfobacteriota bacterium
AAAAATAAACTTTTTAACCGCCCGGACAACGATTGCAAACTGCTTTTGTTCGCCCGAACGAAGCGGCTAATATATAGCCTTTCGTTTTTTTGTCAACGAAAGAATACGCTTACCCTAAAAAAATTATCGCATAAAATCCCAATAGATTTCAAACAGTAAAATTTAAAAAAATCGTTTTACCTGAAGATCAGCCCAATATTAGCTAATTGCGAGAAACGAAACTGGCAATTAAGGTGATTCACCAGGGGGAAACTAAACAAAAACAGGACAAGCATAAAGCCGGAAGCCATCATTTTCTGTTAATGGCAGAGGCCATGCACCCGGCCCCGAAGCCATTGTCGATATTAACCACCGCCACGCCCGGGGCACAGCTATTCAACATCCCGAGAAGGGCTGCGATCCCGCCGAAGCCGGTGCCGTATCCGACACTGGTCGGCACCGCAATGACCGGTTTATCAACCAGACCGCCGATTACACTGGGCAGCGCGCCCTCCATCCCGGCAACAACGATCAGCACCGTGGCCATCTCCAGGAGCTCACGCCCGGCCAGCAGGCGATGAATGCCGGCAACCCCTACATCATAGAGTTTCTCCACCTTGTTACCCAAAGAGTTGGCTGTAATGAGAGCCTCTTCAGCCACCGGGATATCGGACGTACCGGCAGCAACCACCGCTATCACTCCCCGCCCCCGGTCTTCATCCCCATGGAAATTACCAACCAGCATTCTGGCCTGCTCATGATAAGCCAGCCCATCGACCCGCCCAATTACAACCTCAGCCTTTTCAGCACTCACCCTAGTGGCAAGAGCGACACTGGTCCCGTTCATCATCCTTACCATAATTTCGGCTATCTGCTCAGCGCTCTTGTTCTCGCCAAAGACTACTTCCGGAAAGCCGGTCCGCAGGTGGCGGTGATGATCGATACAGGCGAACCCAAGAGATTCGGAAGGCATATGCTTGAAGCTTTTCAATGCCTCATCCACGCTGCAGCTTCCATCGCTGACCTTTTGTAACAGTTCTGAAATTTTATGACTGTCCATGAAACACCATTAGAGAGAGATTGTCTTATGCCTGTTGGATGTATTAATCCTTGCCCGTAAACGCCGGGCATGCTAATGCTATCGGCGCAGACCGACGATACTACAATAATATATAGCAATTACCAAGTGAATCCCCCTGATGACAGAAAAATCCTGGCAGAAGCTCGTCGTCCACAGCCCGCTGGCCACCACTGAAACCATTGCCTCCTTCATAACCGATCTGACCGGCAGCGGAGTGGAAATTGCTGATGACCAGGATTCAGCAGACCAGGCATACATCATCGGCTACCTGGCAGGAGACGATCCAGGCCTCAGCGACAAACTGGCCGCTATTCGTAGCTATCTTGCTGATATTTTTGAACAATTGCCCCAATTCCCCCAGGCCTCCCTGGCGCTTGATTCCATCGAAGACCAGGATTGGCACCGCAAGTGGAAAGAGAGCTTCAAACCATTCCACCTGTCGGATACCATTGTTGTCAAACCCTCCTGGGAAGAATACAGCCCGAATCCCGATGAAAAGGTAATAGAGATCGATCCGGGCATGGCTTTCGGCACCGGTCTCCACGCCAGTACCAGACTCGCCACGGAATTAATGGAAAGCCGCTTTTCTTCAATACCGTCTCTACCGGAAAGCGTTCTGGATGTCGGCACCGGTACAGGCATCCTGGCCATCGGCGCCGCCCTGCTGGGCTGCAAGAAGATAACAGCTATCGACAACGACCCGGATGCTATTGCCGCCGCGGTGGACAACATAGCCGCCAACCGCCTGACGGGTATGATTAAAGCAAGTACCACCGATCTCGCCGAACTGACCGGACCCTACGAGATGATCCTGGCCAATATCATCCACAACACCCTGGTGGAGATGGCCCCGACCCTCGCGAAGCTCCTGGCTCCCGGCGGTGTGCTGATCCTGGCCGGAATTCTCAGCGGCAAGCAGGCCGAAAACATTATTAACATATATAATGATGCAGGACTTACCATGATCGAACGCCGCCGTTCCGGTGAATGGTCGGCCCTGAGTTTCGGGAAAAAGTAATCATGCGCCGCTTCTTCGTCTCTCCAGCAGATATCAACGAACAGACCGCCACCCTGACCGGCAGCGAGGCCCACCATCTCATAAATGTCTTACGTCTGAAAGCGGGCGGCAGGATCACCCTTTTTGACGGGACCGGAACCACCTATGAAGGAATGATAGCCAGCCTGGAACCTGAAGTAACTGTCGATATCACCACGATAAACCCGGAAGACTTGTCCCGCCCCCGCCTGCATCTGGCCCAGGCACTGATAAAAACAAAGAAGAACGAACTGATCGTCCAGAAGGCTACTGAACTGGGAGTGGACTCCATCGTTTTCTTCACTTCCCGCTATTGTGCAACCGATGAGCCTTCGGCAAGCAAGCAGGAGAGGTGGCAGCGAATCGCGATGGAGTCCTGTAAGCAGTGTAACCGGCCAGCTCCCCCGGAGATCAGACCGGTTATTTCTTTTGCAGAATGTGTGCGATCGGCAAATGAGCATGACCTGAAGATTATTTTCTGGGAAGAAACCGCCGACAAGAACCTTGGGGTCTTGAGGGAAAAGATTCTCGCCGAAAAGCCCGAGGCTGTCTTCTACCTGATCGGCCCGGAAGGTGGCTTGACGGACGAGGAAGTGGCCCTTGCCAAAGAGCATGGCTTTCATAGTGTAACTATGGGTAAGCAGATTCTGAGGGCTGAAACCGCCAGCATCGCGGCCGCCGCCATCCTGCAATTTCTTTTGGGGAATATGGATTAATGAGAGCGGTCGTGCAAAGAGTGAGTGAGTGTCAGGTCACCGTCGGTGAGGAAACCACCGGCCGAATCGCCGCCGGTCTTACTGTACTGCTGGGAGTAAACAGCCACGACACAGAAAAAGACGCCGACTACCTGGCCGACAAAATCGCCAACCTGAGAATCTTCGCGGACGAAGAAGATAAAATGAACCTGTCGGTCAAGGATATCGGCGGCGAAGTGCTGGTGGTCTCACAGTTCACCCTCTACGGGGATTGCCGCAAAGGCCGCCGCCCTTCTTATAATAACGCCGCCCCACCAGAGCTAGCCGAGAGGCTTTATGAATATTTTGTCAAGTCTGTTGAAAAACAGGGCCTGAAAGTAGCCACCGGCCGTTTCCAGGCTATGATGGATGTCAGCTTGATCAATGACGGACCGGTCACCATCCTCCTCGATTCGGGAAAGAACTTCTAAGCTGTTTCTTCAATACTAAGATTAATCTTTAAAATCTTAAATTCATTTTCCATCGTTTCCCATTCGTGTTTTTGTGACATTGTCACTGACCACTTCTTCTATAATGCTTATTGTCTCAGACAAAATTCATAAGCCAGCAAGGCAAAATCAAATGAGGTGTGCCATGAGAATAAAATTTATTGTCGTATGTATGTTTTTACTAAGCTTCCCAAGCCTGGTAATGGCTTCAGAGTATGATGCTTTCACAAAAGATATTATGGAACCGTATGGGCTTTACAAGAAGTCTCTTGCTCTCACTAGTAAAAAGAAAAATCAGGAGAAAGCTATTGGCGTGGTACGGAAATTTATTAGCTCATGGGAGGTGTTTGCAAATAAATACGCGGATGATGCCCCTGATCAATTAAAGCAAACTGTTGACTTTAGCAGGAAGATCAAACGACCGGTAACGGTTGGTGAAGAGGCCTTGGCAATGCTAAAGGCAGGAAAGGTTAAAACGGCCCATACACATTTGGAGGAGATACGTTATTCCTTATGGCGTATGAGGGCAGATGCCAATATTGTTTCTCTCAATGACAAAGTAAACGATTTCCACGAAGCGATGGAAATAGTCTTAGACGGTATTACTGAAGATAGTTCTTCTGAACAGCTGCAATACTTGGCAACTCGTTATGGGGAGTGGTTGGCAATTAAATGGGTAGAAGTAGGAAAGGCAAATTATTCAATCGCAGACAAAGATGCCTTTGCATTGGTAATTAGAGATGGTCAGACTGCCATTGTAGAGTTGCTTGAACTACTGAAAAACGGGGATATAGCCAAAGCTAAGAAAGCAGCCGGGAAGGTTAAAAAAAGTTATAAAACCATTTTCTTTTTACCAGAATGTAGCTAGCCATACTGGATTAATTCCCCGCCGCTTGCGGCGTACAATACCTTTGTGGATACCCCGCTGCTCTTCTACGGCGGGGTAGTCCATTTTCTCTTTTAAGCAGTGAGGCAACGCCCTTCATTCCCTACTCTGCTGGACAAGCCAAATCCTTTTCATACTTGCCCTGGTGTTTTCATCACCAATCGCCGAAAGCATCTTCTCAAAGCTGGCAAGGGCTTCCGGATCAGGGGGACTGATCGGCGGCATCTTGTTGTCCACCACTTTTTTTTCGGCCAGCACCGGCTTCAACTTGGTAGTCAGATTGAAGCGGATATCGACCACCCCGTCATCACCCAGCCGTTCATTCAGCACCTGGCGCAAATGATCCTTCATCAGATGTAGCTGCTGCATCCAGACCGAATCCGTCACATCAACCCAAAGAACCTCTGCCCGGATCAACTTTGGCTGGGCATGGGCGGCAATATCTTTACCCACCGCCTCATTCCAGAACTCGAAAAGCCGATGCCGGTTCAGGTTATGCTTCCAGTTCCGGTTTTCGATCAGATCGGAAAGCAGGGTGCCGATATCGGTTATTTTGTTTTTCCTGGCCATACTGTGATTATATCTCCCTTATACAACAGAAACGCAGAATAGCATTTTCCACCATAAAATAAAACCGCTGACCATAAAGAACTACTCCACCGCAGGTAAGGGAGCACCCCAAGGGTTCTGTTCAATCCCCCCTTGAAGGGGGGCACTTCCTTCGGGGCACCTGCGACACTCTGGAGCAGCGGGGTATCAGAAACCAGGTAAGCGAGCAAGCGAGACTCCGGAATACAGGAGTCAGGAGTAAGGTAAGCGAGCTTGTGAGACTCCGAAATAGAAGTATCTTTGTATGGGATGTTTTTGCTTTTCTTCTGGCCCCTGAATACTGATTCCTGAATTCCCTCATAGTGTTGAAGACCAAATACGGCAGAACTACTTCTTACGCAGCAGATAGCGAACAACGCGAGACTTCGAGATGCGGGAATTAACCCTAAGAAAGATTAAATCAGTACTTGCCCCAACCGCAATAAAACTGTATAAAAGTGATCCTTTATCATCATCTTAAAATCAACAAGTTAAGGATATCTTTTATGGGTTTTCGTTGCGGAATAGTCGGCCTGCCCAATGTCGGCAAATCTACCATTTTCAATGCCATGACTTCTGCCGGGATCGAGTCGGCTAACTATCCATTTTGTACCATTGAGCCGAACGTCGGCATGGTGCCGGTACTTGATAAGCGTCTCGATACACTGGCCGAAATGGCCAAGACCCAGAGAGAAGTCTATGCCCAGGTGGAATTCGTCGACATCGCCGGGTTGGTGAGCGGCGCCAGCAAGGGAGAAGGCTTGGGCAACCAGTTCCTTGCCCACATCCGCCAGGTGGATGCCATAGCCCACGTGGTGCGCTGTTTCGAAGACAGCAATATAGTACACGTTGAGGCGACTATCGATCCCATCCGGGACCGCGAAGTAATCAACACAGAACTGATCCTGGCCGATATGGACACAGTGGCCAGACGGATAGACAAAACTGCCGGCCGCGCCAGGAGCGGCGACAAAACCTGCCAGGCCCAGATGGTAGTTTTGGAGAAACTGGCCGGACTACTGGATGAGGGCAAACCGGCCCGCATGCTGGACGTGGACGAAAGCAACCAGGAACTCCTCAAAGAGCTTTGCCTGTTAAGCGCCAAACCGGTCCTCTATGTGGCCAACGTCAGAGAGGAAGACATCGCCACCGGCAACCCGTGGGTCGACAACCTCAAAGAAGTAGCCAAAGAGGAAAACGCCCCGGTAGTGGTCATTTCCGGGGCCATTGAAGAAGAGTTGAGCGGGATGCCCGCTGAGGAAAGGCAGGAGTTCCTGGCCGACATGGGAATGGAAGAGTCAGGCCTGAACCGCCTGGTCCATGCCGGCTACAAGCTCCTGGGCCTGATTAATTATTTCACAGTCGGCGAGAAAGAGACCCGCGCCTGGACCATCAAAAAAGGCTCCACCGCCCCCCAGGCCGCCGGGGTAATCCATACCGACTTCGAACGCGGCTTCATCAGGGCGGAAATCACTTCCTATGATGATTTCGTCGCCTGCGGCGGCGAGGCAGGAGCCAAAGAAAAAGGAGTGTGGCGCCTGGAGGGGAAGGAGTATATTGTTAAGGATGGAGACTGTATCAACTTCCGTTTTAACGTCTAATCAAGGACTCTTAAGCGCCGATAGCAAGGAATCTGCTGCGTTAAAAACTATTTCGCATAGAAGAAAACTATGGCGAAATAGTTTTTGCCTCGATGTCTTCGCTTATCTGCATCTTCCCTACTCTCAACGCTTAAGAGTCCTTGATGTTTTGGTCCAGTACAATTTTAACAAAAAAGTCTGTTCTCTGATCCTGGATACTCTCAACTCTTTTATTATCAGAATTAATATATTAAGTTCATGCTCTGCAATCGTCATTGCGAGCGAAACGAAGCAATCCATAAAATTGCAGATTGCCACGTCGCCATGCTCCTCGCAATGACAGTGTAAGTAGATAAGAAATCTAATATCCCAAAGACCCCGCATATTTCATGAGTCGAGATGGCCGGGTATCCGAGGAAGAGGTCTTTCAGCTGTAGTCCTTCTACGCTGAAAGGCCGATGACAGGTAAGCGACTAACAGGAGACTCCGAAGGAGAGTCGGTCATATCGGCTCATGAAAAAATATGTTGAAGACAAATAATAATAAACTGGTCTGCCAGTCGGTGGTCGGGGAGATCACTTCACCTCTGGGTGGGGTCAATCCCTACCGAATCAGTCCGGACGGCACAGCCGACATCTATCCCGGGGTTGGCGGGATTACCTATAATCTACGGATCGGCGATATGGCCGGCGGCCTTTTTGCCGACCATGTTGAACCGGGGGTCAGCATCAGTAACTTCACCAAGGTCGGCGGTCAGGATGGGCCCAATCGGGCCCTCAACCAATTTTCCTGCGCCGGCAATATTGCCAAGATCATCTCCGGCGAGGCCAAGGGTAAGACCGGTCGGGTTACCGGCAAACATGGTGGCATCGAGCATGTCCTGATCGATTTTGAACCGAAGATTCTTGAAGACCTGGCCATCGGCGACAAGATCCAGATCAAGGCCTGCGGCTGCGGGCTGCAGATTTCCGATTCGCCGGTTAAGACCATGAATCTCGACCCTGCCCTGCTTGAGGCAATGGAGATCAAGGACCTTGGTGAAGGAAGACTTGAAGTTGCGGTCACTCATCAGATCCCGGCCAAGATCATGGGGTCCGGGATCGGCTCCAGCCACAGCCAGAGCGGCGACTACGACATCCAGCTGTTTGACGAAGCAACCGTGGAAGAGTACGGCCTTGAGGATCTCCGGTTGGGTGATTTTGTGGCCATTATCGACGCCGATGCCACTTTTGGCAGGATATTCAAAACCGGCGGGGTGGTAATCGGAGTTATTGTTCACTCTGACTGCGTGCTGGCCGGACACGGCCCCGGGGTAATGGTAACCATGTCCTCCCGTGACGGCCAGATCGTTCCCAGGATTGACCCGAAAGCCAACCTGAAAAAATATTTCAAAAAATTATAACGAGGCAGAACATTGAACAACGATAAGCAGAGACTCAAAGAGATCCTTCTGGAAAAATCATACCGCAAGGGCAAATTTAGACTCTCTTCCGGTCTGGAGTCCGATTTCTATATCGACGGCAAGCAGACCACCCTCTCCGCTGAAGGCGCCTACCTGTGCGGCAAAGAGATATTTGAACTGATCAGGAATAATCCGGAGCCGATCACCGCTGTCGGCGGCATGACCCTGGGGGCTGATCCCCTGGTTACCGCCGCTTCAATGGTCAGCTTTCTGGAGAAACAACCAATCCCGGCCTTTATCGTCAGGAAAGAGTCAAAAGGCCACGGCACCGAGCAATATATCGAGGGATTGAAAAACATGCCTGAAGGTGGCTCGGTCGCCCTGTTGGAAGACGTGGTCACCACCGGCGGCACCCTGCTGCAGGTGATCGACCGGGTCGAGGCCCGGGGTTTTAAGGTCGGACTGGTAGTAACGGTGGTAGACCGCCAGGAAGGAGGCGCCGAAACCCTGGCAAAAGCGGGCTACCCAATGAAGGCCATCTTTACCCG
>JBDLIW010000026.1:0-8277 GCA_039714695.1 Thermodesulfobacteriota bacterium
CCCCGACCACCAGGTCCGGCTTCGGAATCGCCCCCTGCTCAATCAACTCCCTCACCTTTAATAAGGCCGTGGGGGCGTTCCCGATGGCCACAATGCCGATATTCTCCTGCATCCCTAGCTCGATAGCCACTTCCGATCTGGTTTTGCCTTCTTCTTTGGCCCTGACAGCCACCTCATCCTCCGCAACCTTGCAGACTACCTGGCCGCCCCATCTGGACAGGATATTCCGACTGACCCCGGCAGCGGCCATATTGACATCGGTCAGGATATTCCGACCGAATTTGATAGCGGTGATGGCGGCAGCAATCGCATCTGCTGAGAATTGCAGATTATCGGCAAAGGAAAAATCACCGGTGGCATGAATCACCCGCTGGACCACGGCGAATTCTTCCGGGCTATGAGCGGTGGGGCCAAGTTCTCCGGCAATGATCCTGAAACTCTCGGCCTCAATCTCCGCCGGTTTGATTTTTTGTATTTTGACTGGCATTTTATCTCTCCATGCAAAACTGGACAAAACTCTCTGCACCCTGCGGATTGAAACCAAAATGCAGGTGCAGATAACTGCCCAAGGTATTTTTAGTCCGATATCCCTCATGACGGCCATCGGCCAGCAAAAAGTTCCTCATAACGGAATCCGGCATTTCATCGATCTCCGAGTAATGAAACTCATGGCCTCGCAAATTCGTATTCTGCAGGCCAAGCATTGAATCATCCATTAATTTCGCCTGGCGATAGCCCAGAGCAACCCGCCCTTTTTTCATCCTGGCCTTGACCGGGAAAACCCCGGCCAGGGGATAAAATTTCCCGGCGGTATCGGTGATCCCCTCGGTGAGATACATAAAACCGCCGCACTCAGCGTACACAGGTTTGCCGGCATCAGCCCAGGCCTGGACAGACTTACACATGCCGCTATTGACCGACAATTGATCAGCGTACAATTCAGGGTAGCCACCGCCCAGATAAATCCCCTGCAGGTTTTCCGGCAGACTATGATTCGTTAAGGGGCTGAATTCCACTATTTCCGCCCCGGCCCGCACCAGCAGGTCGAGGTTGTCTTCATAATAAAAACAAAAGGCCCGGTCACGGGCTACACCGATCCGCACCTTGTCACTCGGTAATACATCCATGTCGACGGGATCTGGCCTCTCCTCAGGGGAGAAGCAATCTCCACCATTAGCAACCGTCAAGTTGCCAAGCCGGTCAAGATCGATATGTTCGGTCACCGCTACAGCCAATTTATCAAGGGCCTCCTGGCTGATCGGATCGTCGTCCCCCATATGGAGACCAAGATGCCGATCCGGGATACTGAACTCCACCTCTCGCGGCAGATAGCCCAGAATATCGGCCCGGCAATGTTCCCTGATGGCCGTGGTCAACAGTTCCAAATGCCGGTCACTGCCCACCCGATTCAGGATAACCCCGGCAAGATTTACGGCTGGATCCCGGGACTCAAATCCCTTAACCACTGCGGCCATACTCTCAGCGGTTGATCTGGCGTCCACCACCAATACCACCGGCAGACCAAGCACTTTGGCCAAAGCGGCGCTGGAAGACTCATTGCCGTCGAAAAGACCCATTACTCCTTCCACTACCGCGATATCCGCATCTCGACTGTATTTGGCGAAACAGGACTTCACGAAATTATGGCCGCACATCCAGAGGTCAAGATTACGCGACACCTTGCCGGTTACCAGCCGGTGCAGGGTCGGGTCAATAAAATCCGGCCCGCACTTGAAGGGCTGAACAGTAAGACCTTTTTTTCGTAAGGCCGCCATCACCCCTAAGGTTACGGTGGTTTTACCGCAGCCACTGTGGGTTCCGGCGATGAGAAAAGCTGGGTTCATTACAAATCCTGTCCTCTAGTAGACTATCCCAAATCAATTACAGTATAAATGAACGTCCAACATCGAACGCCCAACATTGAACATCGAATAAAAAAACAAGCGGTGACCCTCAATAAATTATTTCTTTTTCTTCTCCGCTGTTTTGATACTCGTTACAAAAATCTTGATTAACTCTTCAGTCTCCTTCAAAATATCATCCAACAGATCAGGCTTCTTAAGCAGAGGGACTCTTCGAACTAGTTTGAGCCAGCGTTGAGTTTCCCTAAGCTCTTTTAACGAAATCCGAAGTTTATGGATAAAATCCCTTGGAGACTCCGCTGCCTGAGCCTCTCCATGATTAGGATAAGGAGAAGTCCCCGACCTTAATAATTGCCCAGCCACATGGTTGCCTGCTTTAGTGCTTGCCAGCTGTTCAACAACCTTTATTATTCGGACCGAATATTCAAGCAGCCTTTCTTCAAGGTCATAGGTTTGCTTCGTCATTTTCCACATTCACCATTCAATGTCGGAGTCTTTCGCTTACCTGCACGTTGGATGTTCGATGTTCAAATCTCATGAATTATAGTTTCAACCCCAATTTTGCCGTTTCGTTCTTATTCATCCTTGAACAACTCCGGATACAGTATCCCGCCAATCCGACTAATACCTTCCAACAACCGCATGGTCGGCCGACTCACCAGTTTCTCATCGATGAGATATACCTGTCCTTCCCGAACCGCCTTAATTACCGAAAAACCTGGTTCTTCGATGATCCGTTGCCGGTCAATCTTGTTCATAACCCCTTTCTGGGCCAAAAAAACATCAATTGCATGGGCACGGGAGAGAATACGCTCCTTGCCGTAAGCCGCGATATTGGTGTTTCGCACCTGGTCGGCATCTGCACCAATATTGACGCCACCGGCAGTGCTCAAAGCATAAATAGCCATGCTGGTGGGGGCAAAGGTCTTCATCTTGCGATGAATTGCCTCAAAATAGACCTTTTTCCGTTCTACCTCAGGGATGGCCGCTATTTTCTCGCTGATCTTCCTGATCCCCCGCCCAAAGGTCTTTATCATCTCGGCGGCTCTTTTCTCGCGACCGGTGAGCTGCCCAAGCTTTTGCCAGTAGCCGAAAGTATCTTCAATGCTGGTGGGCTGCAGCGAGACCACCGTAATTCCAGCCTGCTGCAATTTGCTGGTCAGATGAGGATAAGCCCTGGCAATCATAGGCCGGATCAGCACCAGATCCGGGCGGGCGGCGATGAACTTTTCTGCATCCTCCCGGTAACTGAATTTCTTTTTTTCAACGGCCTGGGACGGAAAATCATCACTGCGAGTAACCCCGATGATCTCCTTATCCAGTCCCAAGAAGAAGAGATTCTCAGTGTGGGCACCATAGAGCGAGATGATCCGCGAAAATGGTTTGTCAAAGGTAACAACCTGCCCACCGGTATCAACAATAGTTGCCGCCATAACACTTGCCGCAAACAACAAAGTCACCAATATCACCGGTAGCGCTACTAATAATTGCTTGCGGTCGAAGTGCGTTCTCATCTTGAATTACCTAACTCTGCAAAGCTGAATATATAAATTTTTTGAACATCCAACATCGAACGTTAAACGTTGAACATCGAATAAGGAAGGCGCTTCGACACGGTTGACGAAAGCACCACATTCAAAATTCGATGTTCAATGTTGGATGTTCAGCGTTCATCCTAATACCTAAACGACACTTGACTGGTTCCGCAAAAATCATCGAACTGAACCTGGGCCTCAACCCCGAAAACCGCCCCGATATTTCCCGGGGTCAACACCTCGTCCTTGGGACCGGCACAGTGGATGGCCCCATCCTTCATAAAAATCAGCTCATCGCAATAGGCGGCGGCCAGATTAAGATTATGGACCACGGCAATCACCCCCCGCCCCTCTTCGGCCACCCGTTGCCGGCAGACCTGAAAAATCTCCAGGGTATGCTGGATATCAAGGTTGGAAGTAGCCTCATCAAGCAGCAGCATCCGGGTGTCTTGGGCCAGGGAGCGGGCCACCACCACCCGCTGCTTTTCACCGCCGGAAAGTTCCGGCATTATTCGTTCCTTAAAACCGCTGATCCCGAGTTCAGCCATGGCTTGGTCAGCACTCTTATAATCTGCCGCGTCCGGCGAGCCAAATCTGGGAATATAGGGATGACGACCCATGAGCACTACTTCCAGCACGGTAAAGGCAAAATCAATGCCGAAATCCTGGGGCACCAAGGCAACTTCCCGCGCCAGATCCCGCCGGTTATAGTCGGCAAGCGGTTGCCCCTGATAACTCACCGCACCCTTTTGGGGCAGGCGATTACCAATCAACAGATCCAGCAAGGTCGATTTTCCGCAACCGTTAGGTCCTACCAGTCCGTACAACTTACCCGGCTCCAACTGCAATGAAACATCGCAGACCGCCTGCTTGGGGCCGTAGCAGAAGGAGACATTTTCCAGGACAAAACCTTCGTCCATCAGCGGCCTCCCATCTGCCGTTTACGAAAGATATAGCAGAAAAAAGGTCCGCCGATGAGCGCCGTCAACACTCCCACCGGCACCTCTGACGGCAATACCGCTCGACTCAGGGTATCGGCGGCCAGGAGCAGAATCGCCCCAGCCATCATCGAGACCATTAATAATTTACGATTGTCAGGACCCACCAGAAAGCGCATCAGATGAGGGACGATCAAGCCAATAAAGCCGATAATCCCGGAAACCGACACACAGGCAGCGGCCAAAAGCGAAGCACCGATCAGCAATATTTTCCGGACCCGAGCCGTCTCGACACCTAAAGAATCAGAACTGCGCTGGCCAAGTGACATGATATTCAGATCACGGCCATAAAAAATCGCCACGCCAACCCCGGCCGCGACACACCAGAAGACCAGCCACACCTCAGGCCAGGTCTTGGAGGCGAAACTACCCATCAACCAGAAGATGATCACCCCAACCTGTTCATCGGCCATATACTTGATAAAACTCAAGCCCGCCGCCAGAATGGCGCCGACAATAACACCGGACAGGATCAGGGTGTTGGCCGACATCTGCCCGTCAAAAGAGGAAAGATTCAGGACAATCAACAGGGTACAGACTGCCCCCGCAAAGGCGAAAACCGGTACCGTATAAGCCCCGAACAAGGTGATATTGATAAATAAAGCAACAGCCGCGCCAAAAGCGGCCCCGGCTGAAATACCAAGGGTGTAGGGGTCAGCCAGGGGGTTTAACAAAATACCCTGAAAGATAGTGCCGGATACGGCAAGACCGGCGCCGACGATCACCGCCGTTAAAATTCGGGGCAACCGCACGTCCATCACCACCACCGGCCAGACCGTATCAAGGCTGGCTATAAGTGACGTGTCGCCGGTCAGTTCAGCCGTGATGATTCGCAGGACATCAGCGGGGGAGATGCGTATATATCCCATGCCGGTGGCCACCACAACGCACAGGAGCGTCGTTGCCGCAAGCATTACAGCCAGAACTCCGAAAAATTTCCCTGAACCTAAATCCGATCTCATATTCAGTCCATAAGCCGAAAAAATATTACATAACATTGAACATCGAACGTCCAGGTAAGCGAAAGACTCCGACGTCGAATTTTGAATAAACAAATACATAATCCATGATACATACCGACTTTACCAATGCAAATTATTGCTGTTACTACAGTCCTTTTCTTTTCATTCGACGTTCAGCGTTGGACGTTCAATGTTGGACGTTCACACTTCTTATGATGTTCATTCATCCTCTAGGAGCTACAGCTCCAGCCCGTTGTCACTGGCCGCGTCTTTGATATTATCCACGAAGATGGCGGCAAACTCTTTGTTCTGCCCCAATCCCTGCAGATTTACTTCCACCTCATATCCCTTGGCAATCAGTTGTTTTTTCAGGGAGTCGTCCTCGTCGCCGGCCATATCGTTTTTGGCATGGTCCCCGGCCACGGTCATCAGGGTTTTCAGATACACCTTACGGACTTTGTCCCCCTTTAACTCGCGAAACAGGAGCTCATTAGACGGAAAGCCTTCAACCATGGTTATATACGTTTTGATCTGCGGATACATTTCCCCCATCACCTCGGCAAATTCGACATAAACCCCGGTGGAGAAATGATCATTGCCGTGTCCCATATAGACCAGGGCCGCGCCATTTTTCTTGGCCTGGGCCACATCCACTGCCACAGCGCGGGCGGCCCGTTCAAGATCATTATGATACTCATGGGCAATACCGGGCACGCCAAGGGCCGGGCGGCCCAGGATAATTTTCCGGAAAGGACTGTTCCGTTTTTTGATGGTCCGGATACTGTTGAGTCCAGCCACATAGGAGGTAAGATCCGTATACTCCTCGGCGGCAGCGATGTGGGTAGGCTGGACAATGATATAGCCATAACCTTCGTCCTGCAGATCGGCAATGGAAGCCAGGATACCCTTGACCATCAGCACCTCCGGCGGTACTTCCGGGTGGGCAGCCAGAAAGGCCTGGTCATGGCGCCGTTTGCGCCAGATGCGTCGAACAATATGGGAGGTAAACGACAGCCTCACTTCCACCCCGGGAAAAGCCTGTTCAACCGAGTGATAAATGTCCAGAATACCAGGCAGGGCCGAAACATGGCTGGTGCCGAAGACGGCCAGGACAATGGCCGGTTTTTTTGAAAGTTTATTGATTCTGCCACCCGAACATGGGGCAGCAGCAAGAAAAACAAAGAGAAAAGCGACAATAATATATTTAATTTTCATGGCATTATTACCTAAAATTATATTTTCAGCTGGAAAAAGAGTAATAGCCAAACCCGACCAGGATAATACTCACCACCCGAAAGGTCTGGCTGTAAAGGATCAACTCCACGGCCAAGCGCGGGTTGAAAATCCCGGCGTAATAAGGGAACTGATGGCGCATGGCGCGTACCGGCGAGGCCAGGACATTACCGACCAGCAGGGCCAGCACCACGTCCCGATAGCCGATAGTGGCTGCATCGAGCAAGGCCCCGGCCGCAGCCAGGCCGGCGGTAAATTCAGCAGTCACATGCAAGGCCACGATACCCAGAGTTTGCGGATGGAGCCAGGCCAGAAAAGGGGCATGGTCGGCCAACAACTGCTGGATCTGGTCAAAGAAACCATAGTGGTTCAACAAGAAAAACAAGATGTAAACCGGCACCGTAAAGCGGAGGATCTTCTTGATCCGCTTACGAAAACGAAGCCAGCTTTTGTCTAAGGCCTGTCGCCAAGAGAGAGAGTCCTTCCCTGCGGCCTGTTTTCCTTCAATCTGGACAGCAACCTGCGATGGTAGCAATAAACGACCGGCCACCACCACCAGGCTGGTTTGCAAAACCGCAGCCGACAGGGTCAAGCCCACATAGATCAGAGCCGCCCCCTTAATGAGAGGCGCGGTCAGAAAAAACACCGTTGGTAAATGCAGAAAAAAACGGGGCAGACTATTAAAGAGGTTGGCCAATACCAATTCCAGTTTCGGCAACTCTTTCCGATCATAGGCCTCGGCCAGCATGGTATTGGCTGCCACCCCCGAGAAAAAGGCCATGGAAAAACTGGCCCCGGTTACCGGTGACAACCGGCCCAACCTGGTCAATGGAGTTGCGATCTTTGCCACCCGGTGGGTCCAGTTAAGGGCCTCAATAAAGTTGCCCACCATCACCCCCAGAGAGACAAAGAGCAGCAATCTCGCCAGCGGCCAGAGCAAACCATGCCAAAGCACAGCTAATGTCATACCCGTTTCAACCACTTTTTACTTAACACCACCGTACCGCATTAACCGCAAAGCGACCTGGAAACTATCCCAATCACTCAGGGCCAAAATAGTTAAACGTAATTGCATCTGTTCTGTAAGCTTCATACATACCTCCTGTTAAACTGGAATATGAAGCCCGGGGCATAAAAAAAACCCCGGACCGAAATTAATCGACCCGGGGATGCCCTTTCTATCCGCAAGATCTGTCTACACATTCCTTGTCCACGGGAATGCATCACAATTTACAGGTAGGTCTTCTGACTTCCGGCTCATCCCTCGTCCGCACCTTCCCATCTTAATTAAAAAAGATAGTGGCAAAAAGCGGCGTCAGTCCCCGGTTACAGCGGCGGGCCCGTCCCGGAATCACACCGGGTTCCCTATTAAGCTCTGATGAGCACCTGAAGAGTTCAAAATACCCGAATTGAATCGGGAGGTCAAGGGGTTGGTGATGCTATCTTATCTCCCTTCATATCCTTCTCAAATAACGCCGAACCACGCTGCATAGCGCAGAAATCGCCGCACATGGTACAGGTCTGGCTGTCATTCGGCGTCCGGCTTTTACGCACCTCTTTCGCCTTTTCCGGAAACATCAACAGCCGCATATGATCATCCCAGCGCATGTCCCGGCGGGCCAGGGCCACCTTCTTCTCATGCTCGCGCCGCTCCGGATATTTGGCGATATCACCGATCCGGGCCGCC
>JBDLIW010000027.1:0-8215 GCA_039714695.1 Thermodesulfobacteriota bacterium
ATATCGAGAAGCTCGGCAATTATCTGGATTACTTCATAGATATCGGCATTATCGAAGTTGAGAAGCACGCCCTCGCCCGAAACTGAAGTTTCCGGGGCAGTTGATTCCTCCATCGCCAGCATCTGCTTGAGATACGGATTTCTGCCGTCGATCTTGCTGTTCATGTCCCTGACCGGCACGACTTCCATCTCTTCCACGTTCAGGCTGCTGATATCCTCAGCCTCGTCAATCGACGTGCTCTGCTCTGCGGGGCGCTCAATCCCTGCTCGAATCTCGGCCAGATCAAAGGAAGTCTCCATCTTGCTTACCCTGAGGTCCGCACAACCGCCAAACAGTAAAAGGCTTAAAATTAAAGGCAGCCTGGTAATGAAATAATTAAAACTCATGAATCACCTTTCGGTTCACTTTTATCTGGGTTCAGCCTGGTTCTGCGGACTGGTTGGTGTCGGCGGAGTTGCCAAAACCGACGGGTCCAGCCCTAAAAACCTCTGGGACCTGCGCGACCTGCGAGTGGCAGGAGCAGGCAGAGTTTTACCGGTATTGTTTCTCGTTTTAACAGGAGAAGTTGCCGCCCGTGGTTTAGCCGGCGTGGCAGTCCTGGCCGCCGGGGGGCTCGATCTCCTACCGGTTGTTGGCGGCACCACACCTTTGGTGGCGGCGGATGTTTTGGGAGCCGCCGATTTAACCACGACCCTGTCTTTACTCCCATCGTACAGAAACTTCTCTATTTTTTCACTGCCCCTCTCGAACACTATCCGGTCGCTCTCGATTTTTGCCACCTTATATCCCATAAAATCCTCTCCGGGATCAAGCTGTTTATGCCGGTATGTCTTTTTGACACTGCTTTTTCGGGCTGGAGTACGAGTTCTTCTATTCTTTACCCGCGCGGGGGCAGGGGCCGCCTCCTGGTAGGAAATCAGAGCCCTGCGAATATCTCCCACGATCAGCGATCCGGAATAGATCACCTCGTTCAGATCGATGGTCCCGCCCAACCCTACCCCCCGAGACCCGGCAGCAGTAAGATCTTCTTCCTCGAATTGCCGCTCCTGATTAAATACATAACCATCATTCAGATTCGGCATTTTTTCAGGAACCGAGGGATAAAGGATCATTTCCGGGACAACCGTTTTCCCCGCGTTATCAGGAGCCGACCCGACCGAACCAGAGCCAACACCAGAAGGTCCACCGCCAAGACCCTTGAGGGTAAACAGGAGAGAAAGAACCAGGATGGCGATTGCCGCATACCTGTAAATGTCCGGAATGTCCCTCATGTTGCTACACCTTTATCCACAACTTTCTGGTCACTATCCTGATTTTCTGCCGGCAATAGATAATAACCGCGTAATTCTATGAATATCTTCAACCCCGATTTTCTATAGGGCTTCATGGAAAAATTTTCAACCCTGAAGAACTCATTACCTTTATAAAGACTGGCCATAAAATCCATAAAAGAGGAGATTGAACCTACGAGCCGGGCCTTGATAAGTACCTCTCCAAAAACGGCTGCACCACTGTCTTTATCCTTGCTATCCTTAGCCTCCTTGGCCTTCTGCCTGATGGGCCGGATAGATTCCGACTGCATCCCGGCGCGACCCACCAAGGACTGGATTCGAAGCTGCATGGCTGAAGTGATTTTGTCATCGGTTGCCCCGGTAAAAAAATGCTTTTCCGCCTGTTTTTTCTGTTTCAGGAGCCGTGCCAACTTTTTGTCAAGCTCGCCAACCCTGGCGCTGATCTTCCTGTATTGTTCAAGGCGGGTGCTCTTGCTCTCCAGTTCCACCTGCCGCGCTTCAAAGGAATTATCCACGAGCCGGCCAATATTGAGGAGCAACAGCAGTACCGCACCAACAATTAACAGGGTTTTCCGCTCAAAGCGGCTGAAAAAACGAACAATATTATCCATAACAGAACCATCTCCACCTGGAAATAGGTCATATTGCGGCGCCGGCTGGTAGATTTCAATCTGGACTCGCCAACTTCCTGCAATTTAGTTGTCAATTCACTCACGTCATCGGTATAACCGTAGATGGTCATGATGTTTTTCTTGGCATCAAATTTAAGCTGGTCAAGATAGGAGCCGCCAGGTAAAGCCCCGGTAAGTTTGTCCATAAAAGTTATAACGTCCGGATTCTTCCCGATCCTGGCTGCCTGGTCAAGGAAAGCCACCACCCCATCAATCTGTTTCTTTGCCTCATTAACCTTGCGAACCAGGGGGGTCAGTTCGGCAATTTCACTTTCCGCCGCCTCAATCATTCTGCCCGCCTCGATATAACGATACCCACCAAAGAGCAACAGGGCGAAAATGTTAAGGCCAAGCAAGGCCAGAATCGCCATTTTCAGGTAATCCGGCCGACGAAAAGAAGCCGGCAGCAGGTTGAAATCCTTAAGTAGCGGCCGATCTGCCATCAATTGCCTGGCGGGGTTATATCCCCCCCCAATTGGCGGACTGAGGTGGAAAACGCTTTCAGTTTCGCAGAGTGAGGCCACTCCGCTGCGGCTCAGATCCTCATTGTTGCACAAGACTCTTTCGACAAGAGAACCGCCATCAAAAACCAGCACCTTGGCCTTATTGCCGGGCATAACCAGAGCCCAGCGAGCCTTCTTTGCTCCGGCCGTTACATAGCGTTGGCTTTCCGGATAAAGCCCTTTTACTATAAAACCTGCCTCTACCAGTTCCTCAACCACCAGAACCGCCCTTTCCGCCGCCGAGGCGGAGATAACCACCCGGAAGCTGCCCTCCCGACGAGTTACCGTGTAGCTTGAAAGGTAATCATCTTCTGAAAAGGGGACCAGCATTCCCATCTGGAAACTGATCGCCTCGCTGAGGTTCGCGGTTTTCAGAGGGAGATCGACCGAGGTCATGTAGACCATTTCTTCGGCCAGAAAAAGGTTTAGCATCCGGACTCCGACACTATGCCTTTCGCAGAAATCCGTAAGCAGGGCGCCAATGTCAAGGCTATCGCCCCGCAATTCCTCAACCACACTTCCCCGGTGGCAGGTCAGGTCAAAACCGTCAGCCCGGATTATTATTTCAAGGCCGCCCTTCATATATGCTGTTCCTTCCAGGATAAGTATTTAATGCCGTTTCCCTTGTTGGTTGTATCGACCATCACCCGGACCTTGGTGCCGGGATAATAGGTGGTAGGCTCTTCATCTTCACTCAACTCGTCCGCCTCCCCCTTTTCTTCGGAGAGTAATGTTGCCTCAGAAAAATCTCCTTCGTAACCATAGGCGGTTATCGAAAACAAGTTGCTTCTCGTGGGCCTGTCAGTCAAGTAATTTTGCAGGGAGGAATAGCTCCCCCCGATTATCCCCTGCAGACTTGCCTTGGTTATCCGGCCATTACCAAGCTTCAGCTGCTCATAGTACTCTTCCTGCAGTGTTTTCTGCCCACCGGTCAGGAAATCCAGCAGTTCGGGAGTAAGGCTGCTGATGTTTATCTGGTTCCCCTTGCTGTTTACGGTGAAAACCTCGTAGGGATCAAACAACCCCTTGAGCGATTCCGTACCACGAATCAGGAAAAATTCGGCCGGATCCTCGATCTTGCCGTTTCTAGGGATGTAAGGCCTTTCAAGTTCCTGGTAATATTCCTGCTCGGCCCCATCCAACCGGTAGAGATTATCATTATCCCGCCAGTCCCGCAGAGAATCGACCACAACCCTTACCTCCTCCACTTCGAGACCATGGTATTCCAGAAATTTCTCAATGAGGCCAAAAGAGGTGCTGTTCAGGTTGATTTTGCCCGATTCCGCCACCGCATAGTACTTTATTTTCCCGTTCGGCAAAACAGTTTCATAGGGATAACCCTGCAAAAACACCGAGCCATCCAGCAGTTCATCAAAATCCAGATCCGGCTTATCTTTCAACCTGAAAAGCGCCAGGCTGATCCCGCCCTCGGCCAGCAAGCGGCCAATGGCCCTCTGCCGGTATTTTGCCGTAATTTTCAACTCGGCCCGAACTTTCATAATGAGGTGCGAGGCCAGGAAACTTGCCAGCAGCATTACCAGGATAACCACGACCAGGGCAAAGCCATCTTTCTTGCCGGATACAGTCAGCATTTCACTGCTCCCTGAAAATCATTGTCGCCAGTTTCTCGTCATTTTCTGGGCTGACCAACAGGATCTTGTATTTAAGGCCCTCGACATAAACCTCACCTTCGAGCTCATCATCATCGATATTATCCGCCAGAAAATGCCTGTCCATCTCCAACTGGGCAACCAGGAATCGTTCACTGCTTCTCTCTACCCGGCTAATATTGCGAAGGGAGGTGGAAAAATTCTGCAAGATCGCCAGATAAGCCATCCCCAGGATGGTGACAGCCACCAGTACTTCCAGCAGGGTGAAACCGGCGGCTCCGTTTTTTCCGTTCGGGCGGCAACCGGACTTCATCACCCCTCCTCGTCCTGCCAGCATCTGGGGAAAAGTTCATGTCCCCGGCCCGCATAGGTCACTTTCAGGGTCCCGTCTTCCTCCGCATACTCCATTTCAAGACCCTCCACCTCCTTCATCAGCACTACCATTTCATCAAGAGGAGGCTGATAATCTTCTTCGTAATCCACATTATAGAAATCGACCTTCTCGGTATAATAAATAATCCCAGCATCGGAATCGTTAACATATATCGCCAGCACCATTCCGGCATCTCTTTCGATAATCGAAGTACTGGTCACCATTTTTAAGAGATCACCCTCGGCAAAAATCTGCAGTTTTTTCTGCTTGGGGTCATATCTGATCCCGTGAACCTGGCGGCGCAAAAGATCGAGAAACGACCTTTCCTGTTCAACAATCTGAATCCTGCTCTCACCCTTCTCGGAAAAATTGATGGCGGCATTGAGAACCGAATAGAGCATCACCGAAACCAGGGCCAGCATCATCATCGCCACCAGCAACTCGAACAGGGTTACCCCTTTCTCGGAAGCGGTTATCTTAAAACCCCTTAAACCCATAGGCCCGTCACTCAACCACCGGTCGACCGGTCAGGATATCCAGACTGATCCTCCGGACCCTCTCCCCTTTCTCAAAGGTGAGCAAAACCGGAGTCGCCAAACCCTCCGGGTAGAAAAACACTTCTCCCGGATCCATTTCCAGAACATCGTCTTCACCCAAATGACACTCCCGGGTCTCATCGACCGGACCGCTGATAACAAAGAGGCAATCTTCCTCCTCGGACAATTTGAGACTGACTATTTCACCTTTTGATATCGCCAGCAATCTGGCATATCTAAAAACAGCGGTGAATTTCCCGACCTGCTGCCGGAACTCAAGATTATCCATAATCCGGCCCAGGGCCGGGGCCGAAACACCGGCCAACAAGGCAACAATAATCATCACAGCCAGAACTTCAAACAGGGTAAAGCCCCGTTCCCTGCCAGCCCCGATTATAGTTAGGGTGTCACCGTCTTGAATCATCCGGCAATGTCATTAATATTGAGAATTACGGAAAGCATGGTGAAAACCACATAGCCGGCGCCGAGGGCTATGACCAGGATAAAGACCGGTTCGACCAAGGCAATAATACGCTTGGTCTTAACCCTGAGACTATCCTCATAATGATCGGCAATCTGCCCACAGACCTGACCGACCCGGCCGGAATCCTCACCGATTGCCAGCAGATCTCCGGCCATATCCGGCAGAAGCCCGCCGCCTTTCAACTTCAAGCCCACCTGCTGTCCCTCCTTGAGGGCAGTAGTAGCCTGGACAAGCAGTCGCTGGAATTCCCGGTTACCGGCGACCCCGCTGCTGATCCGGAGGGCAGTGGCCAGATGGACGCCGTTGTTTACCAGAACCTCTATGGTCCTGAAGATTCTGGTTGTCTCCAGGTCTTTGATAAAGCCGGAAAGAATGGGCAGGCGGATCGAGAATCGGTCAAAGGCCTCCTTGCCCTGGTCGCTGTGAAAATACTGGTAGATTCCCAGGGGAATCCCGATCAACACAACCAGGGATATCAGCCAGTGGTCGGTAACAGCCCGTGACGTTTCGATCAATATCCTGACGTTGATCGGCAGGTCTTTGCCCATCCCTTCAAAAAGCACTTCAAAATTGGGCAGAATGGCGGTGACCAGAATAAGCACCGCAATCATACCGATAAAAAGGAGAAAGGCCGGATAAATCGAGGCCGAGATTATGAACTGTTTCAGTTCCTGGAAGGTCGCCTGATATTCGGCAATTCTGGTCAGCATGGCGGGCAGGATACCGCCCTCTTCTCCGGCCCTGACAATATTGACATACATGGGAGAAAAATGTTTGGGATATTCAGCCAGGGCTTCGGAAAAAGATTTTCCCTCTTTAAGTTTCCGTTCAACATTACCGACAAACTCGCCGAATGCCTCCTTATGGCTGTGCTGCCTGATGGTCCTCAGGGCCTTGTCCAGCGACAATCCGGCCCCCAGAAGGAGGGAAACCTGCTTGGTAAAGAAATCGATATCGGTCCGGGTAATCTTCTCACTGCGGAACCTGTCCAGAGATATCCCGCCTTTGCGCTCAACGGCCCTCTTGATCTCCAGGGGACGCAAACCGGACTTCATCAAACGGGCAGCTACCGCCTCCCGGCTTGAATCATCTATTGTGCCCCGCTTGATATTATTGGCGCCGTCCTGTGCTTTATAGCTGAATAAAGACATTGTTACCCACCTGCAACCCTGATTACTTCGGACAGGGTAGTCAGTCCTTTCCTGACCTTTTCTATACCGTCATCATACATGTTCCTGAAACCGCTATCCCTGGCGACTTTCTTCAGTTCGACCAGATCACCGCCCTGGGAAATAACCCTGGAAAGGGTCTCGTCGACGACCAGAAATTCATAAAGGCCGATTCGCCCTGAATAGCCGCTGTTACCGCAACGGGAACAACCTCGCCCCTCAAAAAGCTGAAAGTCCTCACCGGCTGGTATCTTGCCCAGTATCTCCGAGGCGGTGCCTTTATCCTCTTTGCAGTGGGGGCAGATCTTGCGCACCAGCCTCTGGGCCAACACTCCTCGCAACGACGACACCAGCAGAAACCTTTCAATACCCAGATCCACCATCCTCACCACCGCCGAGACGGCATCGTTGGTATGCAGGGTACTGAAAACCAGATGTCCGGTGAGAGATGACTGCACGGCAATTTCGGCCGTTTCCAGATCACGGATCTCACCTATCATTATGACATCCGGATCCTGGCGGACAATTGATCTCAGCCCCTTGGCAAAAGTCAAATCTATCTCCGGCCGAACCTGGATCTGATTAATTCCTTTCAACTGGTATTCGACCGGATCCTCAATGGTTATTATCTTGTTGGTCTCGTCACTGATCTGGTTCAGAGCGCAGTAGAGGGTGGTGGTCTTACCACTACCGGTCGGCCCGGTGACGAGAATGATCCCGGCCTGGATCTTCAGGAGCTTCCGGAAAGAATCCTCCGTATCGGCCTGCATCCCCAGATGACTCATATCGAGAATGACGGAGCCTTTTTCAAGGATACGAATTACTATCCCCTCCCCGTACACCGTGGGCAGAGTCGAAACACGAAGGTCGATCTCCTTGCCGGAAATCCTCATGCCTATCTTGCCGTCCTGGGGGAGCCGCCGTTCGGCAATATCAAGGGCCGCCATCAGTTTGACCCTGGAAATAATCGCCGCCTGCAGATTATGGGGCGGACTCTCGTAATCCTGTAAAATCCCGTCAACCCGGAAACGAACCAGCAGCCCTTCTTCCTGGGCTTCCATGTGAATATCACTGGCCCTGCGGCTGACGGCCATATCGATCAGGCTGTTGACATATTTTATGACCGGCGCTTCAGAAGCCATATCTTTCCGCCGGTCAACATCAGACTCATCAATGAGCAGCTCTTCAGAACCGGCCTCCTGGGCCGCCAGACCGTATTCATCAGCCATTATTTTCTTGAGAATCGATTCCGAAGCCAGCTGTACCTCGACGTCCTCGGGGGAAATAACATCGAGGGCCGCAAAAAGATCACCATCGGTCGGATCGCTGACCAGGAGAAGCCTCTTCTCCTCACTAATCACCTCATCACCATCCTCACCACTATCCTCTTCACTATTGCCACTACGGCGAATCAGGGCAAACTGATGGTTGCGATGAAACAGTTCGGCAACTTCCGGAATGATAAATTCATCGGCAACCTCCGGTTGATAAAGCTCCACCGAGAACTGTTCGGCAAGGGCAGCAACCACATCCTCTTCGCTGACATAACCCAGGGTGACCAGAATCTCGCCGATTTT
>JBDLIW010000028.1:0-7823 GCA_039714695.1 Thermodesulfobacteriota bacterium
GAGTGCCCCTTGCGGGTGCAAGGACATGAATTGAAGATCGTCATCGCGAGGAGGCCATAGGCCGACGCGGCGATCTCTAAAGTAGAGCTGTCATTTCGAAGAGCTTTGTGACGAGAAATCCTGAAAAACAAGATCTCTCCGACCTTCGGTCGCTCGAGATGACAAACCAAAAGGGATAGAGATATGACTTGGGTCCATAACAGATTCGAAAACTGGTTCAGGGAGACAACCACCCTGATCTGCCGGAAAAAGTATCACTTCCTGACCCTGATGCTGGGCCTGACCATCGCCATGGTCGCCCAGTTGCCGAAAACCACCATCGACACCCGCGACGAAGGCTTTTTTTACGAAGATGACCAGGCCCTGGTCACCTACAACGACTTCCGCGACCGTTTCGGCTCCGATGATGCCTTTATCATTACCCTGAGACCCCAAAACGGGCTGAACAGGGATTTCCTCTATTTTCTGAAACAGCTTCATCACGAACTGGAAGACAAAACCCCCTATCTCGACGAGATCTCAAGCCTGGTTAACGCAAGACTGGTAAGGGCCGAAGACGACACCCTTATCGTCGAAGACCTGCTGGACGAGATCCCGAAAGACGATGCGGGTATCGAAGAGATCAAGGGGCTGATCGACCGCTACCCGATGTACGACAAGCTTCTTATCTCAGAGGATCGAAGCCTGATCTCGATCATGATAAGGGCCAAGGCCGTAAAAGAGCTCCCGGAGAACGAACTCTTTTCCGGTTTCGAGGATGAACCGGCAGACGACCGCAAGGACATCGACAAGTACCTGAGCAACAAGGAAAGCAACGAGATCACCGGGGCCATCAAGGAAGTTCTCAGCCGTTACCAACGCGATGATATAGAGATATTCTTCGCGGGCACACCGGCGGTTATCGCCGAGCTGCAGGCCAGTATCGAGCAGGACCTGAAGACCCTGGTGCCCCTCGCCGCGCTGCTGGCCACCCTCTTTCTTACCCTGCTCTTCAGGAGGGTCTCCGGGGTCCTCTTCCCGATGATCGTGGTCCTTTTCTCCCTTCTCTCCACCCTCGGCATCATGGCCATGGTAGGCTTGCCGATCACCATGCTTACCCAGATGCTGCCATCGTTCCTGGTGATAGTGGGGGTCGGGGACAGTGTCCATATAATGACGATCTTCTACCGGATTTACCGAAAGACCGGGGACAAGGAGGGTGCGATCATCGATGCGGTTGGCTTTGCCGGCCTGCCGGTCCTGATGACCAGCCTGACCACGGCCTGCGGCCTGATGTCCTTTACCCTAGCCGATGTCGCCTCGGTAGCCCAGCTCGGCTATATTGCCCCGGTCGGGGTGATGCTGGCCCTGGTCTACACGGTCATCCTGCTCCCGGCCCTGATCTGTATCCTTCCGGTAAAACAGGGTAGGCCGGTGCCGGAACACAAACTTCCCGTTTCCGACCGGATATTCAGCTGGATAGCCCATATCACCACCCGGAGACCGTTTCTCGTCGCAGGAATTTCCATGATCATGGTAATGATCGCCCTGACGAGCGCCATGTCGGTCAGGTTTTCCCACAACACCCTGTCGTGGTTCCCCCGTGAATCAGATGTCAGTGTTTCTACCCGGCTGATGGATTCGGTCAACGGCGGTTCATTGATGCTGGAAGCCCTGATCGATACCGGCCGCGACAACGGCATCCTTGAACCGGCCACCCTAAAAGCCCTTGCTGAAGCTTCTGACGAAATCCCGGAAATAGAAGTTCTCGGCCTCAAGGCAGCCAAAGCCTGGTCCCTGGCCGATGTGGTGAGTGAAACGAATCGGGCCCTCCACGAGGATCGTGACGAGGCCTATACGATACCTGATGACCGCCGGCTGATTGCCCAGGAGATGATCCTTTTTGAGGCCAGCGGCAGCGATGACCTGGAGAAATTCACCGATATGAGCTACCGGGTTGGTCGTCTGTCAATCATGGCCCCTTTCCTGGATGCCATCATTTACACGGAGTACAACAACGTATTGCGTGATTATCTGGCCGACAAACTTCCCGGGGCAACCATTACCCTGACCGGCAAGATCCCCCTCTTCGTTCAGCTGATCAAGAACGTGATCAGCAGCATGGCCAAGAGTTATGTTTTCGCCCTGGTGGTGATCACTATCCTGATGATCTTTATGGTCGGCCGGGTCTGGATCAGTTTGATGAGCATGGTCGCCAATGTGGTGCCGATCATCGGAGTAATGGGAATTATGGGGTTGAAAGGGATCCCGCTCGATATGAGTACCATGCTGATCGGCAGCCTGGTCCTTGGCCTGGTGGTTGACGATACCATCCACTTCCTCCACCATTTTCGTAAAGCCCATGAACAGTCCGGAGAGATGGAGACCGCGGTCCGCATGACCCTGTTCTCGACCGGCCGCGCCCTGGTTATTACCAGCATGGTTCTTTGTGCCGGCTTTTTCACCTACATGTTCGCCTACCTGGAAAGCAATTTCCGTTACGGGCTCTTGACCGGCTGCGCGGTCATCTTCGCCCTGGCCGCAGATTTTTTCCTGGTCCCGGCCCTGCTTTCCATTGTCTACCGGTTTAAAAAGACCAAAGGAGTTGCCAAATGAGAACCTGCATTTCTATAACTCTGCTCTCTGTCCTGGCCCTCGCCGTGTTCACCGGTCCAGCCATGGCCGATGATCCGAAGGCCAGAGCCATCATGGAAAAAGTCGATGCTCGTGAAGACGGGGATCGATCGGTCTCCGATATGAGAATGGTCCTCATCAACAAGCAGGGCAAAGAAAGGGTCCGCTCTCTTCGCTCATATGGAATGGACCGGGGCGATGACCACTTTAGCTTGATGTTCTTCCTGGCCCCGGCCGATGTAGCTGCCACCGGCTTTCTGACCCATGACTACGACACACCCGAAAAGGAAGACGACCAGTGGCTGTATCTTCCGGCCCTGAACAAGACCAAGAGGATAGCCGCCGGTGACAAAAGCGGCAGTTTTATGGGCTCCGATTTTTCATATTCCGACCTGACTTCACGCCGACTTGAAGATTACGATTATGCCTTCCATGACAAACAGCCGGAGACCGAAGTTTATGGCAAGAAGGTCTGGGTTATAAACGTTTTGCCGAGGGGTGAAAAAACCAGCAGGGAGACAGGGTACAAACGGACGATAGCTTTCGTCAGGCAGGACAACCACGTAATCATCCGAGCTATCTACTTCCCCCGGAACGCTAATACCACCAAATATTATGATGTTAAGAAACTGGAACTGATCGACGGTATCTGGACCGATACCGAGATCCATATGACCACCAAAAAGGGCAAACAGACGGTCCATAAGACCATCCTCACCTTTGACAACGTCAAATACAACCAGGACTCGGTAAATGAAAACTTTTTCACTATCCGCCGCCTTGAAAAAGGCCCTTGAATACGCGATCCTCCTGGGATTTTTGTTAGTCATCCCCGGGCAGGTCATCGCGGAGGAAGCCCCGGTTGATCTCTTTTCGGGCTTTGACGAGTCACCTTCGCAGGTCAAAAAAGAGAGCGGCAGAGATATGCCCTCGCCCTTCAGCGGCTTTGCCAAGCTGACCGCAACATACAATACAGACCACGACCAACCCCTTCCAGGCCAGACCGACTGGCGGGGAATGTCAAAGTTGAGGGGCGAATTGCTGCTTGAAGTAAAACGTAACTTTTCCGACTGGCAATTATTCGTCAGCGGAAAGGGTTTTTACGACCCGGCCTTTGAAATCAACGGACGAGACGACTATACAGCTCAGGTTCTGGATGAATATGAAAGCGAAATGGAGCTCAGGGAGCTATATCTGCAGGGATCTCCCCTGCCCTCCCTTGACCTGAAGATAGGCCGACAGATCGTGGCCTGGGGCCGTTCTGACAACTTCCGGGTAACTGATATTCTGAATCCGCTCGACAACCGGGAGCCGGGGCTTACCGACATCGAAGACCTGCGGCTGCCGCTAACCATGACCATGGTAAGTTATTTCCGGGGCAACTGGCGCCTTGACCTGATCGGAATCCACGAACACCGGTATGACAAAAATCCACCCTTCGGTCATGACTTTTACCCCTATCCAGCCCCGCCGCCGGAGGAAACTCGACCGGCCCAGACCGTTGAGAACACCGAGTTTGCCCTGAACCTTACCGGCATTTTTTTCGGCTGGGACTATTCCCTGTATTATGCCAGCACATTCAGTGACCAGTCCAACCTCGTCCCTTCCCTGCCTCCAGCCGGCGAGCACCGCCGCCTGAAGGTCTTCGGAGAAGCCGCCAGTATCGCCAGGGGGAACTTTCTCTTCATCGCTGAAGCAGCCCATGTGCAGGGGCTTGGCTTCCTGGCCGATCCCGACTCCAGTTACGAGCGAACCGATCTCCTGGCAGGTTTCGAGTATTCGGGGTTCAGCAACACCGTCATCAGCTGCGATTACCTCTTCAGGAATCTACATGGCTATAATAGCATCCTGGCTGCATCTCCCGAATCTCCGCTGGACAGCGACGAACAACTGGCCGTCCGGGTCAGCCGCGATTTTTTCCATGAAACCGTCAAGCTGACTGCACTGGCGATGGTCTTCGGTGACCAGGCCCAGCAGGGCGCGCTGGAGCGGCTGACCACAACCTATGTTCCGGCCGACAACTGGAGTATTACGACGGGAGCGGTTTTTTATGAATCGGGTGACAGCCCCCTTACCGGTTTTGGCGATAATGATCGGGTCTTTCTGGAAGTCAGGTATGATTTTTAACCGACGCTGGCAACAACAGCGCCACTGTAAATGGTTGATATGGTTATGTTTTTCAACATCTTGTCGTTCCGGCATGTTTTTAGCCGGAATCCAGAAATGTCCATATTTCCCCCTGGATTCCGGGTCAAGCCCGGAATGACGAGTAAAATGGCTGAAAGTCGATGGTAATCACATAAACGTTTATTAGCTAGAGGAGGAGAAGAGATGACTATTGAAATTATTCGTAACGCTCTGGGCTGGTGTGGGGTTATTAACTTCGGGATGCTGCTTCTTTGGGCGGCGGTCTTTACTTTTGCCCCTGCCCTGGTCTTTAAAACCCATGGGAAGTGGTACAAATTGTCTGAAGAGAGGATGTCCGAAATACATTACAACGGCATGCTGTTTTTCAAATTGAGTATATTTCTGTTTAACATCGTGCCGTATCTGGCCTTGCGCATTGTCGGCTGATCCTGGCTTCCTGGTTGATTTTGCCAGTTATCAAATCTGATTACCATCGGACTTCAGCCTTTTTTATAGAGTAGTTGCGATTTGGTCTGTCATTTCGAACGAATGTGAGAAATCTTATCTCCATAATTATAGATTTCTCCCGATGGTCGAAATGACAAGCTTGAATTTTTGATCAATAAAACCGGCCCTCCTCTCTCTAGATGAGGGCCTCACTGGAACGATATGGAAACCTACCAAACAATCATTCTGCTCTATATTCTATTTATCTGGTGTGTCGTACTGCATACCCTGGAAGAGATCGCCCAGGGGGTCTTTGAGGTTAAGTTAGGACCCATCAAGGCCAGCAAGAATAAATACCTTTTCGGCGCCACCCTCATTACAACCGTCAATCTCTCCACCCTGGCTTTAATCGTGATCGGCAATAAAATCGGGCTCTACCTGGGGATCTTCACCTCCAGCACCATCGGGGTGCTCCAGGCCGTGGTGCACGGGATCGGCTTTATCAGGGAGGGCGGCAAGTCCAGAAATGTCGGAGTCGGCTTTTATTCCTCAATCCCCCTGTCGATTGTCGGGGCGGTTCTGTTGTACAATATTTTGCAGCAGATATGATTATCACTCCTAATCATCCTGGTACTCACCCCTTTTACCAGTGATTATCTCGTAAGGCCTCCAGTATAATTTGCCGAGCCTGCGGAAGAACGCTCCGGTTTCCTGGCCCATGTCATAAAGCAGCGAGTAAAACGAGGGTACCACCACCAGGGTCAGGAAAGTTGCCACCATCAACCCGTAGATAACGACAATGGCCATGGAGCGCCACCACTGGCTGGATTCGCTGCTCCATGACATCGCCATCTCGTGAAAATCATAGGAGACCCCGGTTACCATCGGCAAAAGTCCCAGAATAGTAGTAATCGCCGTAAGGAGCACGGGCCGCAGCCTGGTGGCCCCGCCGGCTATGACAGCTTCCACCACATCCATGCCCCGCTCACGCAGCTTGTTGATATAGTCAATGAGCACTATGCCGTTATTTACCACAACCCCGGCAAGGGAAATAACCCCGACCCCGGTCATGATTATCCCGAAAGGGGAATCGATGGTGGTCAGGCCCAGAAACGCCCCACCCAGGGAAAGAAGCACTGCGGACATAATAATAAAAGGCTGCGAGACCGAGTTGAACTGGGTAACCAGCACCAGGAAGATCATCAACAGTGCGATCAAGAAGGCCTGGGAAAGGAACTCCTCGCTCTCCTTCTGAAATTCAAACTCGCCGGTAAATTTGACTTTGTATCCCGGCGGCAGCTGGAGTTTTTCCAGTTCCTTCTCGGCAGCCTGCCTGGCCACGGGGCCAGGGACATCTTCCACGTTTGCCTTTACCGTCACCACCCGCTCACTATCGATATGCATAATAGTGCCGATATTGCCGGCAAAACCTATGGTGGCAATGGAGGTCAGGGGTACCAGCTTGCCGGCCGGGGTCGGCAGCAGCAGCTCCCGCAGAATATCCGTAACCCGGCGGTCCGGATCGCTTAACTGGACGGTGATGTCATAATCATCCCCTCCCTCCCGGTAGGTTGAGACGACCAGCCCGTTATAGCCGGCCTTGAGGGCATAACCGATATTGCCGGTGGAGAGCCCGAAGAGCGCTGCCCGCTGCCGGTCTATCTTGACCCGCACCGAGGGAGAGCCTTCCACGAAATCGTCGCGGATATCCTCCACATGGGGCATTTTCTCCAGCTCACCCCGGATCTCCCGGGCCATTTTCCCCAGGACCCGGTAATCATCGCCGGAGATCTCTATATTGATCGGGGCCCCGGTGGGGGGGCCTTCATCGGCAGACTTAACGGTTATCTTGGCCCCCGGCACGTCTTTGACCCTCCGCCTGATCTCGGCCAGGGTCTTACGGGATGACTCAACCCGCTCGTTGAAGTCCAGGAACTGCACACCGACATGGTTGGCGGCACGATCCTCAAAGGCGGATGTTGCTGCCTCGCTTGCCACCGCCTTGGAGTAGACGTGCTCCACATTCGGAATATTACTGGGCCCTTTAAAATCCTGGCCGGTGGCCATCCGATGCTCCTTCATCACGGCGGCACCATAATAAATCTCGTCAAGCGTCCCTTTTGGCGAAAAGACTTCTTCCTGAGCCGCTCCGAAAACCAGGGTCTCTATCTGCTTCAGGATGGCGTCGCTGTACTCGATATTGGCCCCTTCCGGCATATCGACATTTACGTACATGGAGGGCGGATCTATTTCGGGAAATAACTCAACCGGCTTCTCAATGCCCACCAGAAGGAGCCAGAGGAGGATAAAGAAGACCAGAAGCAGACCTGCAGCCGCCAGGACCACAACCCTGTGGCGCAGAGAGACCCGCAGCAATTTATCGTAGGCGGTCAGCAGTACTCCTTTTATTTCAACCGGTGACTCGCCCGCCTGCACAACTTCCTCGGTCGAGCGGTGTCTGCTAGCCCCATCCTTGACTTTAATAAAGATCGAGGCCAGAGCGGGATTGATTACCATGGCGACAAAGAGGCTCGAGGAGAGGGTGACAATCAGGGTCAGGGGCAGATAACTCATGAACTCACCCATGATACCCGGCCAGAACAGGAGTGGCGAGAAGGCCACCAGCGTCGTTGTCG